>PMUF01000085.1:0-12791 GCA_003167015.1 Chitinophagaceae bacterium
GGCGAATACGAGATCAGCGTACCCGAGAACGGCCATCTTGTTTTTTCCTACGTCGGCTATGTCCGGCAAAGGATATTGGTCGGGCAACGGACTTCCCTGGACGTGGTCCTGGCAGTAGACCCTGTTTCCGCCAGTCTCAATGATGTCATTGTCGTCGGATATGGTACGCAAAAGCGTTCCGATGTCACGGGCTCGGTCGCCTCGGTACCGCAATCCCGGCTTTCTGAGCTGCCCGTCACCAATGTGATGGATGCGGTGGAAGGCTCCGTGGCAGGCTTTACGGTGACGCAAAACTCGTCTGCGCCGGGCACCACGGCCACTCTCCAGGTCCGGGGCCTCAATTCCATTAACGCCAGCACTACTCCCCTGATCGTGCTGGACGGAGTGCCCTTCCCGGGATCCACCAACGATATCAATCCCAATGACATAGCATCTATAGAAATTCTGAAGGATGCCTCCGCGACCGCCATCTACGGTACGAGGGGTTCCAGCGGGGTCTTGCTGATTACGACCAAACGCGGCCGTACCGGCAAACCGGTCATTCGCTACAACGCTTATGCCGGCCCCGAATACTTCGCCCACACACTAAAGCCAATGGATGGAGCGCAGTATGTCGAAAAGAATATCATCGACAACGAGCAAAGGGGAATCACTCCCTCTCAGCCGGTATACGACTCAGTGATCAACCTCGCCGAAGTGCCAAATTTCCGGGCCGGCCACCAGGTTAACTGGATAAAGGAAGTGTCCCGGGCCGACGCCTCCATCCAATCCCACAATCTGAATGTCTCGGGGGGCACCAATGACGTGAAATACTATATCAATGGGGAGTATACGAAGGACAATGGCATTCTGAAAGGGTACCAGTACCGCCGGGTCAGCCTGCGCTCCAACCTGGATATCAATCTTACCCCCTGGCTGACTATCGGCAGCACGCTGTTCTATGCCAACAACAACTATGACGGGGGACATGTCAACCTTACGCTGGCAGGACAGATGAGCCCCTATGGCCAGGAATACAACGCCGACGGCACCTATGATATTTATCCCATGTACACCCAGCTCCTGTACATGAACCCGCTGCTGGGTCTCTATGAGCCTGTGATCAACCGGTCGAACAACCTGACGGGTACCGGTTATCTCGAACTGAAGCCTGCCATCATAAAAGGACTGAAGTACCGCCTCAACGCCAGCTATTCCGACCTGCCGGGTCGTTATGATTATTATACCGGCCGCAACATGGGCGATCTGATCGGGCACGCCTATGCGCAGAATACGGAGACGCAGAGCTGGATACTGGAGAACATCCTCAACTATACGAGGGATTTCGGTCAGCATCACATCGACCTGACGGCCTTGTATAGCGCGCAACATGATAACTTTTTCGTCACCTCCCTTGCCGCCAACACCTTTATCAACGACCAGCTGGGGTTTAACAATATCAATGCGGGACAGGTGCAATCCGCCGGGAATATGGACGCCCTCAACAACAACGCCGAGCCATCTCAATATGCGCTGCTGTCCCAGATGGGCAGGCTCAACTATTCCTATGCCGGCAAATACCTGCTGACGCTTACGGCCAGAAGGGACGGCTACTCCGGTTTTGGCGCGCTGACGAGTAAATACGGGACCTTCCCTTCCGTTGCCGTGGCATGGAACATCGCCAAAGAAGATTTCATGAAGAAGGTGAGCTTTGTCAACGCCCTGAAGCTTCGTGCGTCTTATGGCACGACGGGTAATTCGGCGATCACCCCCTACCAGACGATAACGACACTGGGCGTTACCCAGTATGTATATGACGGCACGACGGCGACAGGCACGGTGGTCAGCAATCAGCTGGCGGGTACCCAGCTTGGCTCCCTGGGAAATGCCGGTTTGAAATGGGAGAGCACGACGGGCACCAATATCGGTATCGACTTCGGCCTCTTCAACCGGATCGACGGAACGGTAGAAGGCTACCTGACAAAGACCAGCGACCTGCTGCTGGCCCGTAACCTGCCGATGATAACCGGCTATTCGTCCATCCTGGATAATATCGGCAAGCTACAGAATACGGGTACGGACGTCAGCATTCATTCCATCAATGTCCGGACAAAAGATTTCACCTGGGAGACCAACCTGGCGTATTCTTTCTTCCATAACAAGATCACCCAGCTATACGGTAACAACCAGAGTGACACCGGCAACAGCTGGTTTCTGGGAAAGTCGCTGGGCGCGATCTATACCTATAAGCTGCTGGGCGTGTGGCAAGTTGGACAAAATCCCGCCGGCTCGCAGCCCGGCGCCCAGCCCGGTGACCTCAAATTCGCGGACCTGGAGCATGTCGGCTCGATCACGGCCGCCGACCGTACGATCGTCGGCTATACGGTACCGAAATGGACGGGCGGGATCATCAATACCTTCACTTACAAGGATTTCAGCCTTCGGATCTTTATCAGCACCACCCAGGGTGCGATGAAGAATAACCCGATCCTCAACCCGGCCGACCAGGCGGGTGCTATCAACCTTCCGGCTTCAGTGGGCTATTGGACGGCTGCCAACCAGAGCAATACCCGCTCGTCTTTAGCCTACACGAACCCACTGGGCTATGCCTATCCTTCCAAAGACGGTTATACCCGGATACGGGATGTCACCCTCAACTACCATGTGCCGGCCAGGATCGTCAACAGCTGGGGCCTGGGCTCTCTATCCTGCTACCTGAGCGGAAAGAACCTGCATACGTTCACCAAATGGACCGGATGGGACCCGGAGACAAACTATAACGGAGGCACGTCGGTGAACTACGACAACTACCCGCAGGTGGCTTCCTATGTTTTCGGTGTCAACGTTAGTTTAAAATAATTTCTTACCTAAAACAGTAAGATCATGAAGACGAAATTCTTTCTCTCGATACTTTTCATGCAGACGCTGCTCTTTTCCTGCAAAAAATCCTTCCTGGCTGAAAACCTGGTATCTACCTATTCCCCGTCTAATGTCCTGGTGGATTCCCTTGGTTTTGAAGCGGCCATGGCCGGGCTGCAGGCCCAGGTCCGGACGCAGTATACCTATGCCGGGGACCAGGGGCTTATCGGCTGTATGTACCTGGGTACGGACATGGCGAACACCATACCGTCCCAATCGACTGCCGCCATGCTGCCGTATTTCCAGTATAATACGTTGATCTCTACGGACCCGGGGGCCTTATACTATTGGGGGTGGGCTTACCAAACGATCAATAACGCCAACCTGATCATCCAGGCGGCGGAGAACCCCGCCGTAACGGCTACCGGCGCGGCGAACAAGGCCTATATCGATGCGGAAGCCCGTTTCTACCGGGCCTACGCCTATGACTTCCTCGTCACGCTGTGGGGACCGGTGCCCCTGATCACGGTCCCATTGACGGTTCCCAAGGTCAACTTCACCCGTGCCTCCGTAGACAGCGTCAATGCCCAGATCGTGCAGGACCTCACCAATTCTATTGCCGCGCTGCCGCCGGTCACCGGGGTAAAAGAGGAAGGCCGGCCAAATATCGCCATGGCGCAGCAGCTGCTGGCCGAAGTGTCCCTGCGGATGAACAACCCCGCTATGACCCAGCAGCTATGCCAGACCATCATATCCAGCGGAAATTTCAGCCTGATCAATTCCCGTTATGGTGTAAATGCCGGTCAGGCAGGAGATTATTATTCCGATATGTTCATATATGGCAACGAACGGAGGAGCCAGGGCAACACCGAAGCCATCTGGGTAGAGGAACAAGATTACAATATTCCAGGCGGCTCTACCAACTCCGACCAGCACCGGCGGATGTGGGTGCCGGGATACTATAACATACCGGGGATGGTGATCTGCGATTCGCTGGGCGGCAGGGGCGTCGGCCGGATGCGGCTCAGCCGGTGGATCATGTACAACCTATATGATAGTAATGATATGCGGAACTCCGTTTACAACATTCACCGGGTGTTTTATTATAACAACCCGTCCGGCCCTGACTTTGGGCAGCAGGTGATCGTAACAGGCACAGACACCCTCACCCAGACCTCTCCCTATACCACAAAATGGAACAATTATCAACCCACCAACCTGTTTGGCTATGGATCGATCAAAGACCTGATCATGATGCGGCTGGGCGAGACCTACCTGTTGCTGGCTGAGGCGCAGTTCCTGCAGAGCAATCCGACCGGCGCCGCGGCCAGCATCAACGTGCTGCGTCAACGGGCCTATCCCGGCTATCCCACCTACGGCCAGGTGCAGCCCTCCGATATCACCCTGGATTTTATCCTGGATGAACGCGCCCGCGAGCTGGTGGCGGAAGAGAACAGGCGGATGACACTGGTGAGGACCGGCACGCTGCTGGAGAGGGTCCAACGGCTGGGTGACACCGGCGCGACCGCCATCACCGGCATCTCGGCGTACAATGTGCTGCTGCCCATTCCCCAGGAGGAGATCGACCTGAATGAGGGCGCAGTATTGATACAAAATAGCGGATATTGATATTCTCTGAAATAAAGAGGGGGACGCCGTGTTTCCCTCTTTATTTACTTTTCATCCGGAAGCGGCAATAACATCGAGAAACGACTCCCCTCCCCCTCGCTGCTTTCAATGANNTAGCTCTGCTTGCGCAGGATCCGCGAGATCCCATCCGGCGAAATGCCGGTCCCGGTGTCTTTTACAAAGACCGCCAGGTTCTTGCCGTTCTTTTCTACCCCGATGGCGACTTCTCCTCCACGACGCGTGAATTTGATGGCGTTGTTCACGAGATTGCGCAACACTGTTCGGATGATGTCTTCGTCACCATATACCTGCGTCCCGAACGGGATATAGGTCTCCAGGCGGATTTCCCTGGCAGCCGACATAGCCCTGAAGAGATGACAGATTTCATCAGCAATGTCCTGCAAAGCAAACAACTTATGTGTCGCCGGAATGCCTTCCATCTGCGTCTTGGACCAGGCAAGCAGGTTATTCAAAAGATCGCCGGTGACAAGCAGATGATCCCCGAGTTCGGTGCCGAATGAGCGGACATCCTGTTCGGACATGGTCGAGTTCTTCATGAGGTCTACTACCGCCTTCATGGTTCCCAGCGGGCCCCGCAAATCATGCGAGATAATGGAAAAAAGCCTGTCCTTGGTCGCATTCAATTCCTTGAGCTTTTGGGCGCTTTCCCCGATCTCCCTGGTCTTTTCTGCTACCTTTCTCTCCAGGGACCGGTTCTGCGCGGCCATCGTCCTGGTGTATTGCCGAATCGCGGCCAATACCAGGGCCAGCAAGACCACTGCCAGGGAAAGATAGGCCCACCAGCTCCGCCACCAGGGTGGCCGGATCCGAAAGCGTATGGCCACCGGGTCGCCGGTCTTCCCGTAAATATTCCTGGCCCTCGCCCACAGCACATAATCGCCTTCCGATAAATTGACGAATGCCGCTTCATAATCCCGCGTCCATGGCGACCACTTATTGTCGAAGCCATCCAGCCTGTATTGATACTCCAGTTTGTCCGGACTTTCGTAATAAGGTGTGAAGAAGCTGAACCGAAGCTTGGTCCGGGAATAGGGAATCTCCCTCACGGGAGATCCGGCCAAATCGCCACTGAGAATCAGCGAATCGCCCGCCCAAACCTTATCGGTGTATAGCGGCAGCGAATCATCGTAATACGTCTTTCTGGTCGGATCGTAACTAACCAGTTTTTCGTTGTCATCTATCCACACCTCATCCGGCCCGGCAATCATCAGCGGCTGGTCCTCTTCCAGCCTTTCCGGCCGTAACGCGCTGGCGGAAGCAGCCAGCTTATAGAAGGGGCTTTCAAAAAAACGAAAGCTGCCGTCGGGCTGCCGGTGGAGGTAACCAGCCATTTCCCGGTATTTTGCCGTTCCGCCGGTAAAATACATATCGCCGTCGGGGCTTTCTGCCATGGCATTGATACTCCACCCTGCCGGCAGGTACTGACGGAAGAAAGGGTCGGGAGCAAATCTGTCCTTTGCCTGGTCGTAGCCGTAAATGCCATCCGGCGTAAGGGCCACGAGTTGGCCATCAGCCAACCGGAACATGCGGTTATTCATTTTCCCCGGGAGTCCCTTCTTTTCGTCGTACAGTTCCTGGCTGATCACGGAGTCCAGTCCTTCGGTCAACCGAAGACGGTAAATACCCGTGGCGAGATTTCCGGTCCAGAGATTCCCCTCCTCATCATCGGCCAGAAAGCGGATTTCCTCCTCGAACCCCCTGATCCTTTTTTTCGACCAGCTGTCGTTGTTATTTTCTAAACGCCAGAGGCCGTCATTGTAAGTTCCCATCAGCAACCGGTCCGGCCTGCCCTGCCATTCGCATAAGCCATGCACGGAGACCTGGTCGATCATCTTCTTCGCCTTCGTTCCGTCCAGTTCGAAGATTCCCGTCTCATGGGCCACATAAAATTTCCCGCCAAAATCATAAAAGCCCCAGGTCTCGCCTTCGGTTTGCGGTACAAGCCGGAATTCCTGGTCCTTCCCCAGGACGAAAAGTCCCTTCGTGGTGCCGGCATACCGCCAGTCGCCATGCCTTCCCAACGAAAGGATACTGCCGTCGATGCCGTTGTTTTTATCGAAAAAAGACAAAGGGCTGCTCGTAATGATCTGGAAAATATACGTGTCGGTAGCCGTCAGCCAGAGGTTATGATGGTTGTCCTCGAACATCCGGCCCCAGGTGATGTCGGTGCCGAAAACCGCCTTGGAAATAAAATTCAACGGGTTGCCTTGCTCATCGATAAACAACATCCCTTTTTCCAAAAGCAAGGCAATAGTGCCGTTTTCAAGGTGCAGGAAACTGCGTATCGGGGAACCGTTTAAATAACCCTCGAGCTTCCGGGAGAAGGGCACCAGTTCGCGGCCTGCTCCCGCATCGGGATCGAATAACCAAAGCCTGAATTTTTCATCCCCCAGCAACAGGGTATTGCCGACAAAGTCTTTTACCATGCGGATAGGCACTCCATTCAATTGCGCCGGCGCCCGGGGGACCCCGAAACCAAGATTGTTGTATGCACATAAGCCGCTGTCGGTCTGCAGCCACGGCCGGTTCCGGAACCAGGCCAGGCTGCCGGTGGCTGTCAATATCTTGAACCGCCCCCCGGCATAGATATAGATATGCCCTGGCGCATTGAAAAAAACCGTGTCGTTGAAGATGAAGGTTTGCCAGACATTCTTGATATTTCGCAAGGTGTCGGGCAGCAGGTGCATGAGCGACCGGTACTGGTATTTGGCGTTTTCGTCCTTTTCAAAATAACCCAGCTCATTGAAGGACCCCACGTATAACCTCTCCCGGGAATCGAAGGCCATCGAAAAAGCATAGTGTTGCCCGGGCACATCCAGCAGGTCCCATTTTTCCCCATTGAACCTCAATACCCCATCATTATTAGCGACATACATGACTCCTTCCTTATCCTGGGCAAAACGCCAGTTTTGCCACCCTCCCTGGTAGTCCTCCATCGAGTAGCGCTGCACGAATAGCTGCTGGCCGGAAATGCGGAGCCAGCCAAGACTAAAAAGCCAGATTGCTACTAATAAGCGCATTACACAGTTTTAACAACTTAAATGTAACTCTATTTTAGGTTCGGGTAGGGAGCCGGATATAAAAAACCCCTCAGCAATAGCAGGAAAGCAGTTGGGTGAGTCTTTGCTGGACATACTCCAGGTATTTTTCCCTGGCGATGATCCGGGCAGCGAGGCGGCCGGAGGAACTTCCCGGGGAAGAGAAGTCGGCATCGTATTCCGTCCCCTCTTGGTGATAGCGTTCATGAAAAGCGGCATGTTTAATCAGAAAGTCCTGCGTCCGCCTGAGTTCCCCCTCCCAAAAGTCCATCACCTCTCCGACACCCTTCGGAAGGAAAAGCTGCGCCGTATACAGCAGAGCGAAATATTCCATCCACGCGGCAAACCTTGGTTGCTGGGTCTTGAAGAACCAGATCCGTTCCTGCTCGTCGGCAAATACATAATTCTTTGCCGCTTGTAACAGCCTGAAGAGGCCCACATAACTGGCATGAAAGCTTTGCTCGATCCACTGCCTTTCGGAATAACCCGGTTCGAGCTGCGATCCGATGCGCAACAGCATCTCCCGGTAAAGGAGGCGGCTTTTTCTTTTCATAACATTGGAGTTTTTTAGGATGATAACATTAAAGGGAACGATCGATTTCAATCACATTTTCATGGGTACGGATCGGGATACTTCG
This sequence comes from Chitinophagaceae bacterium, assembly GCA_003167015.1. Classification (GTDB taxonomy): domain Bacteria; phylum Bacteroidota; class Bacteroidia; order Chitinophagales; family Chitinophagaceae; genus Puia. The sequence continues at coordinate 8,165 of PMUF01000085.1, forward strand.
ATGGACGGATGGTTTCAGGGACGAATGGTTTCAGAGACAAATAGTTTCGGGTGGATATGACACAGGATATTGGATGAAAAACGGGGCTCGAACACGATATAAAAGTAGTTCCCCATCCAGGCATGACCTGTAATAATCTTTCTAACCTCCCCTCGGTAATCATGCTAACCCACCCCTCATCCACAGTGGATCATTGGCAGCCCCCCGTCCGCACCCCGAGGATGAGACAAATTACTACAGGACCGGGTGACGGTGCTTCGTACCTTAGCGGGTTGCGGCCATTGCTCTTCCGGCAGGAGATGGTATTCCGGGAATAATCGCAGCAGCATAAGGCAGTTCCATAAGTTTTTTTTGCTAGATTTAGCCATTCATGAAATCTTCGTTGACCATAGTATTGGCATTGTTGTTAGCGGTATTTCATTGCCCGGGCCAGGCCAACGATTATTCCTTCGCCAAACTGGATGTCAGGGACGGTCTGTCCAACAACGAGGTAAGTGCCATTTACAAGGACCACCAGGGCTTCTTATGGTTTGGCACGATATCCGGCGTCAACCGCTATGACGGTTATACCTGCAAGGTGTTCCGCCATTCCGACCAGGACTCCACCACCATAGAAAACGACAATATCACCGGGATCTACGACGGGCCCGGCGGAAAGATATGGATGAGCACCTATGTCGGTATCGATATCTATGATCCATCGACAGAAAGATTTGACGGACACCCCGAACGTTTCTTCCGTTCGGCTCAGCTTCCTTGTGGGCTGCGTCTTCTCAATTGCGGCCTCGCCGCCGTCCTTCGGTCACAGGAGGCTTACACCTTCGTTTATGCGGATTCCGGTATCTATGCCTGGACCTCCGGGCATACAGCGTCCTGTATCAGGCCGCCCGCGGACGGGCATGCCGCCCCGGATGATCCCATCGATGCCGCTGCAAGGGATCTAAAAGGCAATTTGTGGCTTGTACACACCAGCGGGCTCCTCGAACAGTTCGACCCGCTCAGGCGGGTCGTGTTATACAGCGCATCTATTTTACCCGGAGGAATTGCCAACCGGTTTAAATATTCTCTGTACATCGACCCCGAAGGCTTACTTTGGTTATGCGCACCCGGATCCTTATTAGGTCTTTACCAGTTCGATCCCGGTTCTCATGCCCTCCGGCATTTTTCAAAAAATGGCGGCACAACGGGTTTAACCAGCAATGTGATCAACGCCGTTGTACAAGACGATTCCGGCCTCATCTGGATCGCCACCGACCAGGGTGGGGTCGACATCCTGGACAAAAGCCGGTCAACTGTACAGTGCCTCCTCGCCAGGGAAGAACCCGGAAGCCTCGCGCAAAATACCATAGGGACTCTTTATAAGGACGACCTGGGCATCCTTTGGCTCGGAACCTACAAGAAAGGCGTGAACTTCTATCATCCCGATTTCGCCCGCTTTCCGTTTTTCCATCACCTGCCGGGCCAGCCCCAAAGCCTTCCTTATAATGATGTGAACCGTTTTGCAGAAGATAACAGCGGTGATCTCTGGATCGGTACCAACGGAGGCGGACTGATCCGCTTCAACAGGAAGACCAATGCCTTCAGCACCTGGCGGCATAACCCCAGCGATGCCAATAGCCCCGCCGCGGATGTCATCGTCGGCCTGACCTTCGATAAAAGCGGGAAATTATGGATCGGCTACTACCAGGGTGGCCTGGATTGCTTTGACGGGCACCGCTACGTTCACTACCGGCACCACGATGCCGATACGGCCAGCCTGGCGGACGATAGGGTCAACTGTATCATGGAGGACGCAGAAGGAAGCCTATGGATAGGCACCATGGGCGGCCTCGACCGCTACGACCCGCAAAAAAAACGCTTTTACCATTATAACCCGTCCATCCCGAATTCCGTCAAATCATTTTATATTTCTTCTCTCGCTCAGGACGTCCGGGGCAATCTTTGGATCGGCACGGCCTACGGTCTCAACGTCCTGCAGAAGGCTACGGGCAGGTTCGTTTATTATCTTCACGAAACGAACGGCTTGAGTGACAACAATATCAATAGCCTATGGATCGATAGCACCGGACCCATATGGGTGGCCACCAGGCTCGGATTGAATGTGCTAATGCCCGGAACCGATACCTTTCGGGTCTTCCTGGTAAAAGATGGCTTGCCGGATAACGCCATTCTTAATGTACTACCCGATAAGCAGGGTCATCTATGGGTCAGCACGGCCGCCGGCTTGTCGAAAATAACTGTCGTCCGGCAGGCAGGGAATATCGGGATCAATTGCGTGAATTACGATGAAAGCGATGGCTTGCAGGGGCGGGAGTTTAACTCGTTCGCCGCCTACAGGACCCGCCGGGGCGAGTTGGTCTTCGGAGGAGCGGGTGGGTTCAACCTGTTTGATCCGGCCCGCATCGGCAGCGAGACCCGGGTCCCCCCGGTGCTGATCACCGGCTTTCAATTGTTCGACAAAGAGATCGATCTGCCATTGTCCATTACCGAAACAAAGCAGGTACAGCTTACTCATGATCAAAACGAGTTCTCCCTGGAATTCGCCGCCCTGAGCTTTGTCAATGCAAAGAAAGACCGCTATGCTTACCGTCTGGAAGGCTTTGATACGGGGTGGATCATCACCGATGGTCAGAACCGGCGTGCCACCTATTCCAATATCGGTCCCGGCGAATATACCTTCCAGGTGAAAGCTGCGAATAGCGACGGAACGTGGAACAAAAAGGAAGCGGCCTTGACAATCACCATCAGCCGCTCTTTCTGGACGACACCGCTGGCTTATCTCCTTTATTCCTTGCCGGTGCTTCTCCTGCTTTATGCCGGGCGCCGCCTGATCATCGCACGAACAAGAGCACGCCAGGCTTTGGCCGGTGAAAGACAGCAAGTCCAGCGTACTCAGGCTTTGTACCAGATGAAGATCCGGTTCCTCGCAAACGTCAGCAGCGAGTTTCGGGCCCCTTTAGCAATGATCCTGGCACCCGGAGACAACGTCAATGCAAATGTCACCGATCGGGATGACGGCAACCAATTGTTCCAGATCTCAAGGAATGCCAATAGTTTGCTACACCTCGTCAACCAGCTGCTCGATTTCAGGAAAATGGAGTCTCATGAGCAGAAGCTCAACAAGACCCCGGGCGACATCGGCCTCTTCGTCCGGGAAACCGCCTACTCTTTTGTCAGTGTGATGGGAAAGGATGACATTGAATTCATTTACAGATCGGATGTCGATGGGTTGATGTTGATGTTCGACCATGACAGGCTGGAATCCGTCCTCTTTAACCTCCTGTCCAACGCTTTTAAGGCCACCCCCGGCAACGGAACGATCCAGCTGCGGCTGCGTGTGGCCGCCAGGCACGAAAGGATGGTAATGCTGGAAATAGTCTTGCAGGATACCGGTATAGGCATGACGTCGGGACTGGGATTAGTCATTACCCGGGAACTCCTGGATCTCCAGGGCGGAAGCATGACCATCGACAACGAGCCTTCCGGAGGAAGATGCTTCACCATTTTATTGCCCCTGGAATGCCAGCCATTTCTGCCACCCAACGACTGATCTGACTGATGCGGCGCCCGCCGCATTTGCAACACTACTGAAAGCGCCGGGGAGAAGGTATCTTAACCGAAAAACGACTTCCTTTCCCCGGCTCACTTTCAATCTCAAGGAAGGCCCCGTCTTTTTCGATCAGTTCCATGCAAAGCATAAGACCCAGCCCTGCTCCAAACTGCCCTTCCGTATCGGGCTTATGGAAAACCTGTTTACTAACGATCCTGGAAATTTCATCCCGTGAAAGGCCAATGCCTGTATCTTTCACGGCGATCTCCATATGATCCTCCGTCGTTACAGAACTTATAATGACCTCCCCACCGCTGACGGTGAATTTAATAGCATTATTGATCAGGTTTCGCAACACCATTTTAATGATATCTCTGTCGGCATGAACGGCTGAACAGGGCATTATTGTGTTGATCAGCCGGATGCCCTTACTATCTACAAGCGCTTTGAACAACCGGCAATTTTCTGCTGCTATTTCCTGTAAATCGAAATCAGTAGGGACCGACCGTATCCCCTGCATCTGGGTCTTTGACCAGAACAACAGGTTATTCAATAAATGACCGGTCACCAATAAGTGTTCGCTCAGCTCAACGCTGAAGGATCTTACTTCGTGTTCAGACATAGCAGGGTTTTTCATCAGGTCTACTACAGCCTTCATCATACCGATCGGGCCTCTCAGGTCATGCGAGATGATCGAAAAAAGCTTGTCTTTTGTCGTATTTAATTCTCTCAATACTTTAGCCTGATCGATAATTTCCCTGGTCTTTTCATCCACCTTCTTTTCCAGGATGATATTCTTCCGATTGATTCTCCGGGCATTAATTTTAATCAGCACATATACCAAAGACACGGCGGACAACAGGTACAGGAGATAGGCCCACCAGGTCCTGAACCAGGGCGGTCTGATCGTAAAGGAAAAAGAAACAGGCTCGCTGATCTTTCCATACATATTCCTGGCCCTGACACGAAAAGTATATTTACCTTCCTGTAAATTGGTAAATACGGCTTCCTTATCAGATGACCAATCCGACCATTTATTATCAAATCCGTCCAGGCTGTATTGGTAGTCGACCTTAT
>PMUF01000085.1:12824-23688 GCA_003167015.1 Chitinophagaceae bacterium
GGGATTATAGGTGACCAGCTTTTCACCGGCGCCCATCCATACCTCATTGGGGCTGACGATAAGCAGGGGATCATCGTCGGCCTCGCCCGGATTATGAGCAGGCACCCCCATCTTATAAAACGGGGTCCGGGTCAATGCATAGCCACCCCCCGGCTGCCGGTGTAAACAACCGGCCATTTGCCGGTATTGGGCAGATTGGTACCTGAAATAGATATCTCCATCCGGGCTTTCATCGATAGAGATGATATTACAACTTTTGGGCAGCACCCTTGCGAATTCGGGCGAAGGGCTGAACCGGTCTTTTGCCTGATCATATGTATAGATCCCTTTTGAAGTGGCAGCTATAAGGCTGCCATTCCTCAATTGGAAGACCCGGTTGCCTGTCTTTGCAGGAAGACCGTTCCTTTCATCATACAGGGTTACCCCGATCGCCGAGTCGCGTTGTTCATTCAGGCGAAACCTGACGATCCTGTCATTGAAATCGATTATCCAGATATTTCCGGCTGAATCATTCTGAATGATCCGGTTTCCCATTTCCAGGCCTTTGATCTTCCGCTTATGCCAGGTCTCTCCTTTCCTTTCCATCAGCCAGGTACCGTTATTGTAGGTTCCCGCCACCAGGCAGTCCGGGCACCCTTTCAGTTCAGTCAGGCAATGGACACCCCCCAGGTCGACCAACTTCAGGAGCTTTGTGCCCTGCAGTTCGAAAACACCGGCTTCCTGCTCCACGTACAGCCGGTCACGAAAAGAAAAGAAATTCCATGTTTCACCCTCCATCAGAGAGACAAGAGCAAAACTTTTATCGTTTTCCTGGTAAAAAATACCCTTGGTAGTGCCCACGTATCTGTACCGGTCCTTTTTCCCAATCGATAGAATTTCACCGTGAATGCCATTGAACTTATCGTAATAAGATAAAGGTGAGCTGGTGATGATCTGAAGGATATAGCTATCTCTGGCCGTCACCCAAAGATTGTGATGGATATCCCGGAAAAGACGAGCATATTGATCGACATCCGCACCAAACATCTCTGTGGAAATGAAATTGACCGGGACACCGCCCTTATCGACGAACAGCATTCCTTTTTCCAGCAGCAGGGCTATCGTGCCATTGTCCAGTGAGGTCATCGTGATGATGGGCGTATTTTTACAGAATGCCTCCAGCGTAGCTGAAAACGGGTGCAGCCGCTTACCGGGAGCGGCATCGGGATCGAGGACCCACAGATGGCGGTTGTCATCCAGCAAAAGACAGAGCTTCCCGGTGTAGTCTTTTATCCGTCGGATCTTGATACCCCGGTCCCGGATCTCCCGGTCGTAGTCGGCCGGCTCAAAACCGCCATTTTTGTAGACCTGTAACCTGTTATCATTGAGTAAATAGACGCGTCCCCCAAACTTCAGCAGACTACCTGCGGAAGGAACTATTTTAAATCTTCCATTGAAATAGACATAAAGATAACCCGGGCCGCCGAAAAGAACAGTGTCCCTGAACGAGACAACCTGGGTAACGTCTTTTACATCGCGGTTGGCCGGCGGCAGCAATCCCATAAGGGAATGGTATTGGTATTTCCCCCAGTCGTCCTTTTGAAAATATCCCATTTCCTGGCTCGATCCGACGTATAGCCTTCCCCGTGTATCGAATGCCATGACAAAAGCATAGTTATGGCCGGGAAGGGGGAGAAGACCCCATTTATCGCCATCGAATGTTAAAACGCCGTCGTCATTGGCAACATAGAGGATGCCTGCGCTATCCTGGGCAAATAGCAAGTTCCGATCATACCCCTGGTATACTTCCTGCGGGTATTTTTGAACGAATAACTGTTGACAACGAACAATAAAGGTGCAGGGAAAAAGCAAACAGGCCAGTAATAATATGCGCATAAGGATTAACTCGTCGTAAAACATTGCTAAAATAATCCCGATCTGCGCAATTCACTGTAGTAATTGCTTTAAAAGATTTTTTAAATGTCGAAAGATTACTACAACCCGGACCCGAAATTCAGAATAATTTTATTTCTATACCTCATGAAGTGAAAAAAAGCGTATTGATAGCAGATGACCATGCCATTATCAGATCAGGCATCAAATTCGTTATAAAGGAAGTGTTTCCCTTCGCAGCCGTCCACGAAGCCTGCAATGGAAATGAAGTGATGTTGTCCATACACGAAAATGATTATGACCTGATCATCCTGGATATCAATATGCCGGAGACAGACTCCATTGCCCTCGTCAGCCATCTCTTTGACCGCAAAAAAGACAGCAGGGTCCTGATCTTCAGTATGAATGCAGATGAGCTATATGCCCAGAAATTTCTAAAGCTTGGCGTCATGGGGTACCTGAATAAACAATCCGGGCCCCAGGAGGTAAAAAGGGCAATCTTCGATGTGTTGCAGGGAACTACTTATACCAGCGTTAAAATAAATGAGCAATTCAGTCACGGGAAGCATCCGGCAACAGACAACCCATTCGATAAGCTTTCAGCAAAAGAAAGGTTAATATGCCACTATTTCCTGAAGGGTTATACCAGCACGGATATTAAAAAGATACTCGGTTTACACGCCTCGACAATCGGGACGCTCAAGTTAAGGCTGTTCGGGAAGCTAAAAATAAAGAACATGATCGAGCTTGTCGAATTAGCCAGGTTATACCGGCAGGATATTACGTCCCCTTAGCCTTGCCGAGGGATACTTTGTAATCATCAGGCAGCCCCCTGATCTCCAGGTTGATGAAATGCACTCTCTTATCCTTATCCCTGTACTCAATGGCATCTACCTGGTTAGGGTCCACCTCTTCCTGTTTTTTACCGAACAGTTTGTGAAAGCCGGCCTGGGTCACCAATTTCAAGGGGATACGCAGAAAGTATTCCATATGCATATCCATCGACTGCGTGCCGGAGATCTCCATAAAACCCAGTGAAGAGTTGATATTCATTCCCGGAATGGTCAGCGCCCCGTTTTTGAAGGTCAGCACGTCTCTCAGGGTATCGAACCGCACCATATTGAGGTTCTTGTCGCTGAAATAAGATGACATCGCCTGCATGGGAGCAAAGTTCAACAATACACCATTGCGGATCTCCACATCCATCTGTGCTTCGGACTGATCGATCAGCGGCGTCAGGTCGGGATGGACCTGCACATAGCTCCTGATCTGCCCACTCAGCGTACCTTTGACATTTTTATTGATCACATAATCCTGCCCGAAATAATCCGCTTTCAGCATCAGCTTTTCGATATTCACATCCTGCATCCGGATGCGGCTCCGCAGATAGATCTTTTTGGGATCGGACCCATTGAAATGGGCATGCGCCCCGATCGTTCCACCCGCTATGTCCATGCTGAGGGTGTCCAGGTAAAGCTGTTGGTTGGCCGTCATGCGGGCGTTGGTCACCAGGTTCCTGATCCCCAGGTGATGATACCGCAGCCTGCCGATGCTGACCGACGCATTGAAGTCGATGAAGGGAATGCGGAAAATATTGAACGCATCGGCATGAACGGTCGTCGCGGGCTGCAGCATCTCCCCTACCCCGGCCGTCGTTGTTGAATCCGTTGCCCCGGACTGGCCCTGCTGAAGGACCGTCATCTCCTCCTGTTCCGCGGCCTCGGCGGTCGCCGCATAGTTGCTTAGCTGGTCTGCATCCAGCAGGTTGGAGGTGAATTGCAGGAAGTTCTCCTTCTTTCGGCGGACGGTATCCTTGCCGGCATACAGACGCATGCTGCAATTGAAATCGCTGTTACCGATCCTGCCTTTCAGCGTATCTATCTTTACGAAATCGTCTATCCCGAATTTGATATTGCCGCTGATACTGTCCAGCCGGATAGGATGCTGTTGTAAGGCCCCCGAAATATTTCCGATCTTAATATTGGCGAACTGAAAGCAGGAGTCATACCGAAGGTCGATCTTCGAGCGCAGCCAGACACCCGTGGCTACTTCCTGCTGATAATCTTTAGGGACATAGCTTTGCCCCGTGTTGCCCAGCAGATCGCGCAAGGCCAGTCTTTGTGATTTGAGGTCGAAAGCGATCTGCGTGCGGCCCCGCTTTACTTTTTCGAACCACAGTGCATAGTCCGTCACCCGGCCGCCAAAGCGGATATCGCTGCTGTCGATCTGTCCGGTCAGCCCCTTCAGCCATAGCGCCGTGTCGTTGATGATCACCTGCCCGCTGAAGTCATGGAACGCATGGGGATAGTTCTTGAAGGCGGCATAGAAATTATCTATTTTGACATTCCCTTCCGGCAAGGGATTCGGATGTCGCAGCTGGTCAACGGATGTCTCCAGGGTCAGACCGATGTTGAAATCATGGATCTCCTCTTTGGACGCTGACTTCATCTCACTGTTGAGGGCGGTATCGGAAGCCAGCAATTCCTTCAGGATCATTTTGCTGCTTTGCGCATGCAGGGTCAGCACCACCGGCTTCGTCTGCTGGTGGAAAAGCGCCGGCAGATCGGTCAGCGAACCATCCAGGTGAAAGTCGGAATGCCCGATCGTAAACGACAGCGTATCGAGCTTTACAAAGCCATTCTTCATGTTGGCATGGAGGTTGAGATGTTCGATCATGTACGGGTAATGCGGAACCCGAAACGTAAGATCGGTCACTTTCAATTCGCTCTGGACCCCTTCCGTCAGTTCGCTGATCTCCTTTTGGGGTGCGCTGAAATCGACGAGTTCCTTGAAATTCATTTTCAGGTTGATGTGGCCAGTGATACGCTCCAGGTCCTTGATGCCCAGGAATGCGCCGATGAATTCCAGTTCCAGATCGGAGTTCACCTGCATCATGACCTTTGGATCGGTGAAATCACGGATGACGAAATTGCCCCGGAAGAGACCCTTCCCGGGTAAGGCATGCATGTCCAGCAGCCGAAGCTCTGAGGTCTGCAGACAGTGTCCCGGACCATTGGTATAATAACCTTTAAACTTCAGGGAATCCAGTTTTTTATTGGCTTCCGTATTGTGCAGCCATGCATTGCTGCAGTTAAAGTACAGCTCGATGAGGGGCTGACGGCCATGGCCGACATTGCCTTTTATCTTTCCCTCGAAGCTAAGCTGTCCCTCATAACGGAAATGCTGCAGTTCTTTGGTCACACTTTCGGGTGCAAAGGCAAAGAGTTGCCCGAAATCGGGTTTGTCGCCCGAAAAGGTAAAATCCACCATATTGTCGTGCAGCAGGTCGGCCGTACCGGAGATGTTGAAAACGGCGTGCTCCAGTTTCAGCTGCCCTTCGGGCAGTCGCAGCATTTTGTTCGCTTTCTCATAGGAAAGCCGGATATCCGTCTCCACATGTTTGTGACGGAACAACGTACTGTCGCCGGGACCGGTATAATCCACCTGCATGGTACCGCCCAGATCGATATTGATCTGCCGGTCGTCATCCCGGAAAGAAGATTGTATCCGGTCGATATGGGTGACCAGGTGCTGTCCTTTGCGGTTGTCCAGGTAAGAGATCGTCATATTTTTCAGCACCAGCTTCTTAATATCCAGGTCCAGCCCGGCAGAAGTCTTTGGAGTTCCCGCCGTCGTACCGCCGGTGATCTGACTGGCCTTGACGATATTCAGCTGGCCATCCTCCTCCTCGACAAGGTCGAGGTGACCGTTCTTGACGGCGAGGGCTTTCACCCGGTATTTTTGTCGCAGCACATCCGGCAGGCTGAATCCGACGTAGAGCCGTTCGGCCTCATAGATAGGGCGGACGCCGGGCTGCTTGTTGGGATAAAACTGCACCTTGTTCAGGGCAATCGATATATAGGGGTAATTCTGGAAAAGGGAGATCTCGCTGCTGCCGATAGCCAGCTGCCCGGGCAACTGCTTGTTCAATTCTTTGACGGCCAGTTCCACCAGGCGCTGTTGCTGGGAATACAGAATGGCTCCGGCGATACCGACGAGCAGCAGCAGTACGACAACAGGGATGAGGATAAAGCGAATAAGCCTTTTGAGTGTTTTAGAAGCCATAGGCAAAGATAAAACGATTAAAAACGAATTAATAGTGCGTTAAAATGGTGCCAGGATTTTGCCAATCCAGATAAATCGCTAATTTTCAGGCCCAAAACAAGCTTCTTATGCGTATCCTTTCATCTAGTGTATTGTATTTTCTTCTCTTCTTATCCTTCACCGCCAGCGCTCAGGTCTCTATTGGTATCAAAGGCGGACCGTCTTTTGGGAAGTTCACGAATGCCGTTGAGGGCAATGACGGCAGCGGTGGTGTTTCCACGCAGAGCAGCGGCACAGTCACCCAGTTTTATGGCGAATTGTTTGCAGATATCCCCCTGGACAGTGGAATCAGGCACAATTTCTATGTACGGGCCGGGGTCGAATATCTGGGCGCCGGGGGAGAAATGGATTGGACCGGGGATTATTATATTTCCAATGGATTCCAGGTCAATACCAGGTATAAGCTGCACTATGTCGATGTACCGGTAGAATTCATGTATAGCCCCAACTTTGATTGGGGCAGGCCCTATGTAGGGTTAGGGCTCTATGCCGGCGAACTGGTCAACGGGACGATAAAAGGCCCGGATGGCTCGAGGTCCGCGGTGATAGGCAGCGACGCTACTGATGATTTCCAACGCGCCGATTTTGGCTATACCTTTTCGGTAGGGTTGGCCACAAAGGTCGGCTTCCAGTTAGGCATAGATTATCAGCACGGATTCCTGCGGGTCGTACCCGACGGTGCGGAAGCGGCCGGTCAGGCCAAGCTGAAAACGCACAACTCGGTGTGGGGTCTCAACATCGGATGGATCTTCAAGCTGTAAGGATCGGGCAGTGGTTGGAGTCGCCCGATCATCCGTTAGCCGGCCGCCCGATCATTTGACCGGCTCGGGCCCTGTCTTCGTGGGAATCACCATTTGAATCGTCCCATCGGGATTATAGAACAGCTTATCCACACAGATACTTCGCAGCCAGTCGAAATGTGACAAGGCGCTGGTATGATAAAAGGAATACCACTGTCCTTTATATTCCACGATGGACCCATGGTCGGTATAGCTGTCCGTGGGATTCATATAGATGCCCCGGTATTGCCAGGGCCCCAGGGGGCTGTTGCTGGTAGCATAGCACATCCGGTTATGTTGTCCGGCTGAATCGTGGTTATCGGAATAGGAAAGATAATAGATCCCCTTTCTTTTGTGTACCCAGCTGGCTTCATGGAAATCATGTAAGCCTGTCATCGGCTGCATGGCGCCGTCGATCTCCGTCATATTGTCCTTTAATTTACCGCCCATGCATTTCCCGCCGCCGCCATAGTAGAAATAGGCCTGTCCGTCGTCGTCCACAAATACACAGGGGTCAATCATCGGCTCGAGCCCCTGGATGTAGCCCTGTACTTTGAAATTACTGGCCGGCTTGTCGCTGGTGGCCACGCCGATCTTCCAGGTGTGGTTCCAATCCGTGCCGCTGGGGTGAGGGAAATAAAAATAATAGGTCCCTTTCTTGTAGGCGCAGTCCGGCGCCCACATAAATCCACCTTCCTTGCGGCCCCAGGGGACCTGGCTGGCCTCGAGGATCTGGCCCTCGTCCTTCCAGTGAACCATATCGTCGGTGGAATAGACATGATATTTGTCCATCAGGTCACATCCCCGGGGTGGAGCGACGTCATGTGAAGGGTAGACGTACAGGCGGCCATCGGCCCAGACATGCGCCGACGGGTCGGCAGTATAAATATCCGTAACGAAAGGATTCTGAGCGTAGCTGTTACCGGCAGCCGCCCACAGCGCTACTGCGGCGAATAACGTTTTACACTTCATATAGAAGCAATTTTTAGTTACCCTGCAAGTACGGCAATGCAGGTTAACGTTCCGGTTAATTTTGAACTAACAGCCGATTAATATACATGCCTCCCTTCATCCACCCTTTTAGCCAGCTCATCTTTCTTAATATTGACCTGCTGGCCGATGGGATGGCCGTTGCGATAGGTGATGACATTGAGCTGGGTGGCGCCGAGGGGGAACTTCACCGGGGTGCCGTCATATTTGGGATAGAAGGAGTCGGGATTGGTATTGTCGAAAGTGTAATAAATATCCAGCCCTGTGACTTCCGTGGACATGGAGACGACCAGTTCGTGATCGCCTGATCTTTTCGGGGTCAGGATCACATTATAGGCGCTGCGGGCATATTTGATGCCTGCTCCATCCATGCGTTGAAATTCGAATCCAATCCTGTCGGTAAAGGAATCCCAGTTGCGTGCGGATTTGGGGCTCCAGTAGACCTCGGCGAGGGCCAGGCCACGGGGCCAGGTCATATATTCCACCTGGCGGAAATTAGGAACGGATTCCGTCCAAAGATTGCCCTGACCACCGAGGATTAGCCGTTCGTCCACGCTATCGGGCACGGGATCATATGTATAGGAGTCTTTCAACCGGCACATCCCGTAGGTGGGCGGCTCGACGGTGCTCTCTCCCTGGTACAGGTCAAGATAACAATAGTCCCATGGGGTCATGACGACAGCATGGCCCATCCGCGCCGCGGCGATCCCGCCGGCCATCCCCCGCCAGCTCATGACTGTAGCTTCGGGCGCCAGCCCTCCTTCGAGTATCTCATCCCAGCCGATCAGTTTTTTGCCTTTGGCCGTCAGCATTTTTTCAACGCGTTTGACAAAATAGCTTTGTAATTCTTCGACATTGCCGAGGTGTTCGTCGGCCATCCGCCGCTGACATTTCGGGCAGGTAGCCCAAAAACCTTTGTATGCTTCATCGCCGCCGATATGGATGTATTCGGAAGGAAACAATGCCGCCAGTTCCGTGAAGATCTTGTCGAGCACCATATAGACGGAATCGTTGCCGATGCAAAGCGCATTGTCCTGTCTCACGGGTGGACGGGCGCCGGGATTGACGGGATAGGGCAGCTGGGTACAGGACAGGTTGGGATAAGAGGAGATCAGGGCCAGGCTATGCGCCGGGATATCGATCTCCGGAAGAATGGTGACGTAACGCTGCTGCGCATACCGGATGATCTCCCGCATGTCGTCCTGGGTATAAAAACCGCCGGCACTCGCCGCCTCGTCACCTAATGCCGGCAGGAACTCGCCCCAACGACCAGTGCGCGCCACCCGCCAGGCGCCGTGTTGTGTCAGTTGAGGCAGGCTTTTGATCTCGATCCGCCACCCCTCGTCATCACTGAGATGTAAATGCAGGGTATTGTATTTATAACGGACCATATCATCTATGTACCTTTCCACTTCCTGTTTAGTGAAAAAATGCCGGCTTACATCCAACATCAGCCCCCGCCAGGCAAATCGGGGATAGTCGGTGATATCGGCGCAGGGAATGGCTGCCGGTTGTGTCGTGGGTATCATCTGCAGCAAGGTCTGCAGGCCATAAAAGATGCCGGCCGGGTCAGCCGCAGTGATGCGGATACCCGAAGGAGTAACGGACAAACTGTATCCGTTGGGGTGGATCCCGCTTTTATCCCGGTGAACGATATCAAGAATAATGGCCTGTTTACCGCCGTTGCCCTGGCGAAGCTGCAAACCCGTCAGCGTCTGCACCTGTTCAGTGAACCACGCCGCCGTTCCCCCCAGCGAATCTCCCTCGACCACAAGCGTTGCACCAGACCGGAGGATAAAGTCCCCGGGCTTTTCCGTTACAGAAACCGGTTCAGGAATGATATGGATACGACCACCGGCAGAGGCCGCCAAAAAGGGGAATGAGCACAGCAGCGCCAGACAAGCATAGCGTGAACGAAGAAAAAACTTAGCCATAACCTTGATGATATTTAGCGTATTTAGCAATAAAGACATGAATTTAATACATAAATTGGGCCGTCAAAAAACAAAATCAATGAAAACAATGCTTGTCTTTGCCGCATTCGCCTTATCCGGCGTCTTCTGTATAGCTCAATCTCCGAATACGCTGACGAAAAAAGAAAAGAAAGAAGGCTGGAAGCTATTGTTCGATGGCAAGACCACCCAGGGCTGGCACACCTATCTGCGGGATACGGTGGGATCGAAGTGGCAGGTAAAAGACGGAGCGATTGTTTTCGACCCTTCTCAGCCGGCCGGCGGCGGCGGAGACCTGGTGACCAATGACGTGTATGAGAATTATGAACTGGACCTGGAATGGAAGATCTCGAAAGGCGGTAACAGCGGCATCATCTTCGATGTACAGGAAGACCCGAAATACAATGCTACCTATCTGACCGGTCCGGAGATGCAGGTATTGGACAATATAGACGCGGACGACAATAAAAAACAGACCCACCTCGCCGGTTGTCTGTATGATATGGCCGGGGATTCGACAGTCTCCAAACCCCATGCCGTCGGGGAATGGAACCAGGTCCGGCTGATACAAAACAAGGGACATCTTACTTTCTGGCTCAACGGGATCAAAACATTCGACGGCCAGATGGGCAGTGACCAATGGAACCAGATGGTCGCCCACAGCAAATTCGCCAACAAGGCGTTCAGCGACTTTGCAAAGGTGTCAAAGGGGAAGATCGCCTTGCAGCAGCATCCGGGCTCCAGCGGATGGAGGAATATCAAGATCCTTGTACTGCAATAGTTTGATCATGAGCGATCAGGCGCGTGACCCTATCTGCCGTTGGCCCGCAGCACAGTCATGGTCTTTTGATCGTCATCATCAAACGTCTTTTTGACGATATAATGCCATTGCTTATCGTTCACGTCGACAAAGAATACATCGCCTACTTTATGCGCCTTGACGGCATCCTGGAATTCTTTGGGCATCTGTAATTCGCCGAAGAACCAGCCGGTATCGCCATGTGTCGTGTTGCCATCCATCGTGTACTGATCGGACAGTTGATCCCAGTTGCCCCCGCCGGTGATCTTCGCCAGAATAATCTTTTTCAGGCTGTCTATTCCCGTCTGATCCAGCGAGCCGCCATCGAGGAAGATATAGTTGGCGCGGTATTTAACGGATTCCGTTGC
>PMUF01000593.1 GCA_003167015.1 Chitinophagaceae bacterium
GCGCAGCTTCTCCACCAGCTGGGGGAGTTCCGCCTGTCGCATGCTGATCTTTCTCTTCCTGTTTCAGCTTTTCCTTGATGGAAGCCAGAGCGCCGAGATCGCCCAGGGTCGGTTTTTCTACCTTTGCCTGGATGTTCTTGACAGCCTTGCGGGTCTTATCCGCATCGGCCCTTTGCTCTTTCCGCAACGCTTCCCTCTCCTCTGTCTTCACCTGTTCCCACAGCCTTGTATGAGAGAGTACGATACGCTTTTCGTTGCGATCGAACTCGATCACCATGAAGGGCGCTGTTTCATCAGCCTGTACCTGCTTGCCGTCTTCCTTGTTCAGGTGACGGTTCGGGGCAAAGCCTTCCAGACCATAAGGCAGCTGCACGATAGCACCCTTCTCATCCTTGCGGATGACCAGGCCTTCATGCACTGATCCGATGGCGAAAGTTTCCTCCAGCGCATTCCAGGGATCTTCTTCCAGCTGTTTGTGCCCAAGTTGCAGCTTGCGGTTATCCTTGTCGATACCCAGGATCATGACATCGATATGCTGACCGACCTTGGTGTATTCAGACGGGTGATTGAAGCGTTTCAGCCAGCTCAGATCGCTGATATGGATCATGCCGCCGATACCGGGAGCCAGCTCGACGAATACGCCATAGGGGGTGATGTTCTTCACCAGGCCGTTGTGACGGCTGCCCTGCGGGAATTTCACCTCGATAGTATTCCAGGGATCTTCGCTAAGCTGCTTGATCGACAAGCTCATCTTACGGGCATCCTTATCCAGGGTGACTACCTTGGCATTATGCTCGTCGCCCAGCTTGAAGAATTCCTTCGCATTGATCGGTGTATTGGCCCAGGTGATTTCGCTCACGTGTACCAGACCTTCTACGCCCGGCATGATTTCCAGGAAAGCGCCGTAGTCCTCGATATTGACCACCCGGCCCTTGACAATCTGTCCTTCCTTGATCGTCTCAGGCAGCACATCCCACGGATGCGGGGTCAGTTGCTTTAAACCCAGGCTGATCCTCTTCTTTCCATCGTCGAAATCCAGTACCACGACCTGCAGCTTCTGGTCCAGTTTCAGCACCTCGCTCGGATGGCTGATACGTCCCCAGCTGATATCGGTGATATACAGCAGACCATCCAGACCACCGAGGTCCATAAAGGCGCCAAAATCGGTGATATTCTTGATCGTACCTTCCAGCACCTGTCCTTTCTCCAGCTTGCTGATGATCTCCGCGCGCTGCGCCTCGATATCGCTTTCGATAAGGGCCTTGTGGGATACGACGGCATTCTTGATGGCTTCGTTGATCTTGACCACCTTGAATTCCATTGTCTTGCCGACAAACTGATCGTAATCCGTCAC
Source organism: Chitinophagaceae bacterium (assembly GCA_003167015.1). Taxonomy (GTDB): domain Bacteria; phylum Bacteroidota; class Bacteroidia; order Chitinophagales; family Chitinophagaceae; genus Puia. The sequence goes on from PMUF01000593.1 coordinate 1,355, forward strand.
GGGCTTCACGTCGATCTGCGATCCGGGCAGGAATGTTTCCATACCGAACACGTCGACGATCAGGCCGCCTTTCGTCTTGCTGGTGACCGTACCGGTAACCACTTCGCCGGTCTTATGCACTTCCACGATCTTCTCCCAGGCACGGGTGATCCGGGCCTGCTTGCGGCTCAGGTGAAGATGACCTTCCCGGTCTTCCTTCTCTACCACCATCACTTCCACTTCATCACCTGTCCTCAGGTTGACGAGATCACGGAATTCATTCAAAGATACCAGGCCATCGCTCTTGAACCCGATATTCACCACCACATCGGTCTTGGTCAGCCCTACTACCAGGCCCTTGACCAGCTCACCGTCGGTGATCGCCACGAAAGTGTCTTCATACACCTTGTCATACTTGGATTTTTCTTCCTTGGTGTAAACAGCCACGTTTCTTTTGTCAATGCTCCAGTCAAAATCATCATGTGCAGTCTGCACAGGCACAGGTGCTTTTGTTGTCGCTGTAGGCTCGGCAGTAGCAGTCGCCACTTCCGGAGTCTCCTGTGCTTCAGCGTTTGAGTTAACAATATTGTTTTCAGACATAATAATAAAACCCCGAGGTTTTTAATTCGGGGTAGCAAAGTTACAAAAAAATTGACAATTTTTCAGCCCTTTTCAGACCTTCGGCCTGAGCCTCTGGCTCAGCCCTTGGTCGGCCCCTTCGCTGAGCTCGGGGCCCCATCCGGCCCGATCACCCCCTTCCAAACCTCACCTATCACCTTCTGGAAAGTCCAATGATGCCCGAACGGATCTTCCACCGTCCCCTGCCGGTAACCATATCCATGGCTCTTTATAGCCTTCAACACCCTCGCGCCGGCCGCGACCGCCCGATCCATCAAAGCATCCGGATCGTCCACAAAAACCCCCAGCGTCACGGTCGTTCCCCCAAGACCTTTCGGTCCCCTCTCCACAGTCCCCGGCATCTCCTGGTGCAGGTGGAAAATAGCCCCTTGTAAAGACAGCTCGGCCACATGGATGCTGCCATCGTCATTTTTTACGATCAGCTCCTCCGCCGCCCCAAAGGCCTTTTTATAGAATTCAACCGCCGGGGCGACAACGTCGAATGTCAGCTCGGGAGCGAATTGCGTTGCATTTTTATTCATAACACAGGTTTTCCTAAAGATATCGATTCAACGCCATTCGCATGCCCCACTTTTCAACCATCGCCCTCATTTTTCCCTGCCCCTTGCCGCGATCGTATCTGCCGCAATCCATCCGCTCGTCCAGGCATGTTGAAAGTTGAATCCGCCAGTAATGCCATCCACATCGAGTATCTCCCCCGCAAAAAACAACCCCGGGACCTTCCGGCTCTCGCCCGTCGCCGCTTCTACCTCCGACAGCTTCACTCCGCCTGCCGTCACGAATTCTTCTTTAAAGGTCGTTTTCCCTTCTATAGTGAAGGTCCCTGCGCATAACAGGCTGACCAGCCGGTGTAGCGCTTTGGCCGGCAAATCGGCCCAGCGGACGTCTCCGGCGATATCCGCCTGCGTCAGCCAATAATCCCACAGCCGCTGGGCCAGGCCAAAAGGATTACCGCTGCCCACCTGTCGCCCTCCTGTCTCCTGCCGCAGTTCCTGCAACCGCTCCCGGGCCTGCTGCTCGGAATAGGCCGGTATCCAGTTCACCTGGATGCCAAACCGGTAGCCTCCTGCCGCCAGTTCCCTGCTGCCCCAGGCAGACAGCCGAAGGATCACCGGTCCGCTGAACCCCCAGTGGGTGACCAGCAAAGGCCCCTTTTCCACCAGCCGGCTGCCGGCGATCTTTACCTGTACCTCAGGCGCCGAAACCCCCATCAGCCGGGTGATCGGATCCCCCTTCATATTGAACGTGAAAAGCGAGGGCACGGGCTCCTCAATAGAATGCCCCAGCCGTCGTATCCAATCGAACATCCCTGACTTTGGATAGCCGCCACACGCAACACACACATAATCAGCATCTAAGAATCGACCATCTGCCAACTCCACCCGAAATCCTGCCCCCACATCCACCCCCTTCACCTCCGCATGCAGCCGGATCTCCACCCCATACCGGTTCACCTCCTTCATCAGGCAATCGATGATCGTCTGAGAAGAGTTCGTCACCGGGAACATGCGACCATCCTCCTCGGTCTTCAATTCTACCCCCCGCTCCCGAAACCAATCGATCGTATCGGTAGTGAACCAACGGTAAAAAGCCTTTCTTACAAAATGCCCACCCCGCGGATACCGCCTCGCCATCTCCGCAATATCAAAACAGGCATGCGTCACATTACAGCGCCCACCCCCACTGACCTTTACTTTACTAAGTAATTTGCCCGTCTTTTCCAGCACAGTCACGTGCAGCCCGGGACGTTGGCGCGCCGCATTCACCGCGCAAAAGATGCCGGCGGCGCCGCCACCAATGACAATAAGATTCGGGGAAGATGGAGAGATCATTGCGACAATACGCTCTCACCGGTGACGAGGTAGGGATTGGCTTTTTCCGCTGCCTCTATAATACTGTAATCCGACAGGATGTCGGCTTTATTCTTCCTGATGGCCACGTCATGCTCGAAATGAACGGAAGGCCGGTGATCGAATGTTCGCACGGTCCAGCCATCACTTTCCGTATAGACCTCCCGCCGGCCGAGGTTGATCATCGGCTCGATGGCCAGAACCAGCCCTTCCTTCAGCTTGCCGCCCGTTCCGCGACGCCCGTAATTCGGTACCTGCGGGTCTTCATGCAGATGCCTGCCCAGTCCGTGACCGACCAGTTCCCTCACCACGCCATAGCCATATTTCTTTTCCGTATGCTCCTGGATGGCGTAGGAGATATCGCCCACCCTGCCGCCGGCGACGGCCTTCTCAATCCCTTTATAGAGAGATTCCTTGGTCACCCGGATCAGTTGCATGATCTCCGGACCAGGGTCCCCGATGGCAAAGGTATAAGCATGATCCCCATGATACCCTTTTTTGATCACCCCGATATCGATGGAGACGATATCCCCTTCCCGCAACGCCTGCCCGTTAGGAAAGCCATGTACTACCACGTCATTGACCGACGTGCACGAGGCAAAAGGATACCCCCGGTAATTAAGGAAGGAAGGGATAGCGCCGTTATCCCGGATAAAATCAGCGATCAGCTTATCCAGCTGTAATGTCGTCATCCCGGGCTGCAGCACTTTGGCCACTTCCGTCAGCGTTTTGCTGACCAGCAGGGCGCTGTCCCTCATCAGTTCGATTTCCGCCGGCGTCTTATAATGAATCATGGATATATATTATCAAAAAAACCTGTCAGAAGCTATCTTCTAACAGGTCAAGGTATAAAAAAGTTGACTACATATGTCGGCCACCTAGATCACCGCACTGGACACAGAGGACTGGCGCCCCTGGATCCTTCCGCTCTTCATCAGCCCGTCATACTGACGCATCAGGAGCTGGGTTTCGATCTGTTGCAACGAATCCAGGATAACACCCACCATGATCAGCAGCGAGGTGCCACCGAAGAAAGAGGCAAAACCCTGGGTGATACCCAGACGTTGAGCGAATCCTGGCAGAATACCCACGATAGCCAGCAAAAAGGCGCCCGGCAGCGTGATCTTATCCATCACGGAACCAATATAGTCGGCCGTCGGCTGACCCGGCTTCACACCGGGGATGAAGCCATTGTTGCGCTTCAGGTCGTCGGCAATTTGCTTGGGATTGAAAATAAGTGCAGTATACAGGAAAGTAAACCCGATAACGATCGCGCCATATACAATCATGTGTATGAAGTCACGGGGATCCGAAGCCACTCTCGCAATACCTTTTGTCGTTTCAAAGCTGGAAAAAATGGTCGGCAGGAACATGATCGCCTGTGCGAAGATGATCGGCATAACACCGGCACTGTTGACTTTCAACGGCAGGAACTGGCGGGCGCCGCCAAACTGACGGTTGCCAACGATCTGCTTGGCATAGTTCACCGGTACCTTCCGTACACCCTGGATCAGGATGATGAGCCCCATGATGATGGCTACCATCACAGCGATCTCGATGACGAAGATCAGGACGCCGCCACTGCCCATGGCAATCTTGGCATTCCATTCCTGCGAGAAGGAACGTGGCAGACGGGCAAGGATGCCGATCATGATGATCAGCGAAGTACCGTTACCCAGGCCCTTATCGGTTATCTTCTCACCCAGCCACATGACGAACAGTGTACCTGCCGTCAGTACGATGGGGGTGGTCAGCCAGAAATAAGTGCTGAAAGAATCCAGTATGGCATCTTTACCCAGGTTCCTCAGATAGGTCACATAGGCATAAGCCTGAACGAAGGTGACGATCACCGTCAGGTACCGGGTCCATTGGTTGATCTTTTTCTGTCCGCTGGCTCCTTCCTTCTGCACTTTCTGCATCTGCGGGATCAGGATCGTCATCAGCTGCATGAAGATCGAGGCAGAGATGTACGGCATGATACCCAGCGCCAGGATACTGGCCTGTGAGAAAGCGCCGCCG
>PMUF01000017.1 GCA_003167015.1 Chitinophagaceae bacterium
CTGAATGAAGGCGCCAGTGTGGTGGCCCTGACCTACATTGCCGCGCAAAGAGTTTTTCCGGATTACAATGAAATGGCGGATGCCAAGTCGTTGCTGGAGAGTGTGACCCGCAGTTTCGGTTATTATTATGGGGTAAAGAAAAAAGTGAGGGTCAATACAGTGTCGCAATCTCCGACCCGGACGACGGCCGGCAGTGGGGTGAAGGGATTCGATGGTTTTATTACCTATGCCGAGAAGATGAGCCCGTTGGGCAATGCGTCGGGAGATGAATGTGCGGGGTATTGCGTCACCTTATTCAGTGACCTGACTAAAATGGTGACGATGCAGAACCTGTTTCATGATGGGGGATTCTCTTTTACCGGGGTTACCGGGGCGGTGATCGAGCAAATGGAGAAATAAATGGGGTAAATAACGAATCGGGCCGACTACGCTTTCGCTTTAGCTGGCCCGATTTTTGTTTTGTTTAATGTGTAAGTCGTTGATTAATACTCATCTTCGTTGAAAAAGAAATCCTCCTGGCTTGGGTAGTCTGGCCAGATGTCATCGATCCCTTCATAGATTTCCCCTTCGTCCTCCAATTCCTGCAGGTTTTCGACTACCTCGATGGGTGCACCGGAACGAATAGCATAGTCTATCAATTCATCCTTGGTAGCCGGCCAGGGGGCGTCTTCCAAATAACTGGCTAATTCGAGTGTCCAGAACATCGGTACAATTTTCCGCAAAAGTAATTTTTAAAACGAAACCACCAAATAACAGTTAAAATTTAACTTAGCCGAATATTCAATTATGCTAACAGCCAAAGGAATACAGAAATATTATGACAGCAACCTATGGGTGCTGAAAGGAGTGGATGTAGACATCGCCAAAGGGGAGATTGTCAGTATTGTTGGTCCTTCCGGGTCAGGAAAGAGTACTTTACTGCATATCCTGGGCACCCTGGACGAGCCGGCTGCGGGAGAGATCTTTTTAAGGAATAAGAAGATTCATGAACTGAAAGGGAAGCCGCTGGCGGCTTTCCGTAATCGTCATATCGGGTTTGTGTTCCAGTTCCACCACCTTTTGCCGGAGTTCAGCGCCCTGGAGAATGTGTGCATTCCTGGGTGGATTGCGGGGCGCAGGAAGCGGGAAGTGGAAGAGCAGGCCCTCCGACTGCTCAATGTCCTGGGGGTCGGCCACCGGACGGAGAATAAGCCAGGGGCCCTATCGGGAGGGGAGCAGCAGCGGGTAGCAGTGGCCAGGGCGCTGATCAATAATCCCGATATCGTGTTTGCGGACGAGCCTACGGGTAACCTGGACACGGCCAATGCGAAGGAATTGCACCAACTATTTTTCGATCTGCGGAGCGAGTTTCAGCAGACCTTCCTGATCGTCACGCATAATGAGGAATTGGCGCAAATGAGCGACCGGGTACTGCACATGAAGGATGGGCTTATCATTTAGATCCCGAACTTCGTCGGACCTGCTTCGCCACGGTCAGAACTTCGCCCGAACGTCGTTCCTCGTTCGGTCTCGTTCGTATCCTTCGTTCCTCGGATACGTTCCTAGCCTTCGCTTCGCTTGGCTATCCAGGGGATTTCCTCGACCTGCAGCAGATGCGCGGCATAGCGGGCCAGGACAAACAGGTAATCACTGAGCCGGTTGACGTACCGCAGAACCAGCGGCTCGACAAAAAGCTGCTGTTCATGGAGGAGTACACAACCTCTTTCGGCCCGGCGGCAGACGCAACGGGCGATATGGGCGGTTGAAACGGCCACATGGCCTCCCGGTAATAAAAATGATTTCATGGGTGGCAGCGCCGCCGTCATCCGGTCTATCTCTCTTTCCAGCCGTTGAACATCTTCCTCTCCCAAATCGGGAATTTTCAGCCGGGGTTCTTTCTCGGGATCGCAGGCCAGGGAAGAGCCGATCGTGAAGAGGCGGTCCTGGACTTCCCTGAGAAAGGGGGTCGTTTCTGCGGCGAGAGGACGTTCGAGCGAACGGCCGATATCAGAAGCAATAGCGTTGTGGTCGGGCAGGGCAGGAATGGACGGCGAGGCAGATGAGGGAGTTGCGGGGCCGGGGACTTGTGCCAGGATCAGCTGATCGATCAGCAGCCCGATAAAGGAGTTGAGTTCATCGATTGTGCCATAGGCTTCGATACGGGGGTTGCTTTTAGGGACTTTAGTCCCGCCGATCAGGGCAGTCATCCCCTTATCTCCTGTCTTAGTATATATTTTCGTGGACATAGTGCGATAAGATGAGTGATCGGATCATGTTAAGGCAAAACGGTCTCGGCGACGCGCCGGCGATCGCTCTCTATCACCCCGTCGCGGAGGCGGACGATCCGGTGGGCGTAGTTGGCGATATCTTCCTCATGGGTAACGAGGACAACGGTGTTGCCTGATGCCTGGATGCTGGTAAAGATATCCATGATCTCGATAGAGGTCTTGGAATCGAGATTCCCGGTAGGTTCGTCTGCCAGGATCAGGGAGGGGTTATTGATGAGGGCTCTGGCGATAGCCACGCGCTGACATTGACCACCGGAGAGCTCGTTGGGCTTATGATGGCTCCGGTCAGTCAGGCTGACCTTCTCCAGGACGGCCATAGCCCGTTCGAGACGAATCCGGCGCGGTACTCCTGCGTAGACAAGGGGCAACGCAACATTCTCCGCTGCGGTCAGGCGAGGCAATAAATTGAATTGCTGGAACACAAACCCTATCTCCACGTTGCGGACATCGGCCAGGTTGTCGTCGGCCATTTTGCTGACGTCCTGCCCATTGAGGATATAGGCGCCTGCGCTGGGCGTATCGAGGCAGCCCAGGATATTCATCAGCGTGCTTTTTCCGGAACCCGAAGGGCCCAT
>PMUF01000451.1 GCA_003167015.1 Chitinophagaceae bacterium
GCGTATTTCAGCATGGAATTCATGCTGGGGGAAGCGTTGCCGATCTATGTGGGCGGATTGGGGAACGTAGCGGGAGACCAGCTGAAATCAGCGAGTGACCTGGGCGTCCCCGTTACCGGCATAGGGCTGTTATATCAACAAGGCTATTTTCGTCAGTATATCGATGAATCCGGAGAACAGCAGGCTTTCAATCCCTTCAACGATCCCGGTCAATTGCCGGTTACTCCGCTGCGGGGACCGAACGGGGAATGGGTGCGCGTGGAGATCACGCTGCGGGGAGCGCCGCTGTGGCTGCGGGCCTGGCAGGTCCAGGCGGGCAGGGCGAAACTATACCTGCTCGACAGCAATGATGCCGCCAATCTGCCCCAGCACCGGGAGATCACGGGGGAAGTCTATGGAGGCGACCAGGAAATGCGGATCAGGCAGGAGATCGTGCTGGGTATCGGTGGATGGAAACTACTGGAGCAGCTGGGTATTTCCCCCGAGGTCTGTCACCTGAACGAAGGGCACGCTGCTTTCGCCGTGCTGGAGCGTGCTGCGAGCTATATGCGGCGGGCCGGCGAAAATTTTGAAACGGCGATGGCCGTCACCCGGGCAGGGAACCTCTTTACTACACATACGGCGGTAGCCGCAGGATTCGATCATTTCGATCCCTCGCTCGTCACCAGGTACCTGGGTGACTATGCGCAGAAGACGCTGGGTATCACTCTGCACGACCTGCTGGCGTTGGGCCGGCAGGACCCGGATAATCCCTATGAAGGATTCAATATGGCGTGGCTGGCTGTACATGGCAGCAGGGGCATCAATGGCGTCAGCAAACTGCATGGCCAGGTCAGCCGTCATCTTTTCGAACCTTTGTTCAACCGTTGGCCGACAGAAGAAGTTCCGGTGGCCCACGTCACCAATGGCGTACATGTTCCGACCTGGGAATCCAAAGCAGCGGACCAGTTGTGGGCCGACGCCACCGGCAAAGACCGGTGGAAGGGGGCGACTGAAGCCCTTGAAACGGGCATCAGGTCTCTGTCCGATGCACAGATATGGACCATGCGAAATGCGGCCCGTGCGGCCCTCATCGACTATATCCGGCAAAGCTCGGCCGACCTGCTGACCAGCTATGGCGCTTCGAAGGAAACAATCGATAAGACCCGGCAGATCTTCGATCCCAATGTCCTGACAATAGGTTTTGCGCGACGGTTCGTCCCCTACAAACGCCCGGATCTGCTGCTGAGAGACCCGGACAGACTCGTCCGCCTGCTGACCAATTACCATCAGCCGGTGCAGCTCGTGATCGCCGGCAAGGCGCCGCCATCGGATCAGGGCGGCAAGGACCTTATCAAGGGATGGATACAATTTATCCGCAGGACCGGGCTCGATCAGCACGTGATCTTCCTTTCCGATTACGATATGCTGATGGCTTCACACCTGGTAGGCGGTATGGATGTCTGGCTCAATACGCCCCAGCGTCCGTGGGAGGCCAGCGGGACCAGCGGCATGAAGGTGCTGGTCAATGGAGGGGTCAACCTGTCCGAACTGGACGGCTGGTGGGTGGAGGCCTATACGCCCGAAGTTGGCTGGGCCCTCGGCGACGGGCTGGAGCATTATAATGATCCCGACCTGGACAGGCGCGAGGCGGAAGCCTTGTTCGGACTGCTGGAGCAGCAGGTGATCCCGGAATTTTACCAGCGTAACGAGCATAATATTCCTGAATCATGGACAAAAAGGATCCGGAACAGCATGGCGACGCTCACTCCCAACTTTTCTTCCAACCGCACCGTGCGGGAGTATACGGAAAAACATTACCTGTCGGCAGCAGCTACTTATCTTGGCCGCGCTGCCAATAACAGTACTTTGGGCAAGAAGATCGTGCAGTGGAAACACGAGGCCGATCAGCATTGGCCGCATTTGGCATTCGGGGAGTCTACCGTGAGGAATACCAGCGATCATCACATTGTCGATTTGCAGGTTTTCCTGGGCGGCATCGATGCGCAGTCCGTTGCGGTGCAGCTGTTTGCCGGCGCGTTGCCAAATGGCGAGATTTTCAAGTCGGAGATGACGGCCGTCGGCCCTGTGGAAGGCAAAGAGGCCGGATGGACCTGGTATCATGGGGAAGCACCCGCGACCCGGCCGGCCGGTGACTTCACTGCCAGGATCATTCCGCGCAATGAGGATATCTCGGTCCCGCTGGAATATGGGCGGATATTGTGGCAGCATTAATTAACATATCATATACATAAAGAATATATAAATTTCATTATCTGAATGATTCAGCGCTGAAACTAGTTTCAACAGCGTTGCATTTTTCAAAAAAGGGTTATCTTCGCTAAGTGAAGTTGCACTGGCACCTATTGTTCAGGAAAATGACAGCGCTCATGCTGGTGGCATTAATGTTATACATTAATGCTATTAAGATCTTTCATACCCATCCCGGAGGCTATTCCTTCAACGCTGTTCATGCCTATGCGCTGACTCCTGTTTCGCCCGACAACCATGGACAACACCTCGTGCATGGAAATCATTGTGCGATATGCGATTTTCAATTGGTGAAAGACGCGGATGTTGCAGCCGCAGGCATCGATATGAACCCTATGCGGCAGGTCGATGTATATCGTGCTGCCTGTCTCCATGCCTGGCTGCCTGTCTTTCCGATCTCCGCATCCGGCCGCGCGCCTCCTGTAACGGCTTAAATCTCCATTCTCCTACCTTTCCAGCGCTTGCATTGCCATTTCTTCATGATGACGACTGGTCATTGTTATTTCAAAGGTTGTAAAAACGAATAATGCAAAAGATTTGCTTTTTAGTGTTATTACTGATGTCGGGTATCTGTCTGAACGCGCAGTCTATCAGCGGCAATGTCACCGATTCTTCTACTCATAAGCCTTTAGTGGGGGCTTCTGTCTATATCGCCCAGCTGAAAGCAGGCGCCATTACCGACAGCAAGGGAAATTATAAGATAGCCCGCGTGGCCAAAGGCACTTACCATGTGGGGCTGGAGATGGTTGGGTATGGACCCGTAGACAGTCTCGTCGCGGTGGATGGGAATGTCACGCTGAATTTTGCCACGGCGGTCGTCTCGGAAACCCTGAAAGATGCCGTCATTACGTCGCTGGGTAACGCAACGAGTCTACGGCGTGCGCCGGTCCCGGTGTCGGTCGTTTCACATGCCGCGTTCCTTCAGCAGGCTTCCACCAACGTGATCGATGCCATCGCCACGCAGCCGGGCGTTGCAGCCGTGACGACAGGGCCGGGTGTGTCCAAACCCGAGATCAACGGGTTGGGCTATAACCGGGTGCTGACATTGATGGATGGCGAAAGACAAGAAGACTTCCAATGGGGGGATGAGCATGGTGTTCTCATCGATCCTTATGCCGTATATAATGCGGAGATCATCAGAGGACCGGCCTCGCTGCAATATGGCGCGAATGCCGTTGCAGGGGTGGTCGCCTTCAAATCGGAACCCCTGCCCGAAACTCCCGGAACGATACAGGGCAGCTATCAGTCGGAGTTCCAGACGAATAACGGGCTGATCGGGAATTCGCTGGATCTGACAGGTAACAATCACGGGATCAAATGGGATGTGAGGGGAAGCTATGAGGCTGCGCATTCTTATTGGGACCCTAAGGACGGATATGTATGGGGAACCGCATATGTCGGAGGCAATGTAAGAGGCGTGGTCGAAATCGATAAGGATTGGGGTTACAGCCGATTTTCGGTCAGTCACCTTCATCGCCAGATAGAGATCCCCGACGGCAACCGCGACAGCGCGTCGGGACGATTCGAGTTCGACGTACCCTTAGGCGCCCAGTTCGTCAATGGGCAGTACGTACCCGGCAGCGGGAAGATCTATCCGACCCTGTCCAATTTTTTGTCTTATAAGCCCGACATAGCCGGTTACCAGGTGCTCGACCATGATGAAGCCTGGTGGCAGAACAGTTTCAATGTCGGCCGCGGAAAGATCGGGGCGGATATCGGCTATACCCAAAGCATCCGGCATGAAATAGACACCGGAAATGTCGGCCAGGAAAATATGGTCGTACACGATATCCCATACTCTTTCAAATACCAGGTCGAAGGCGGCAATCTGGGCATCAAGATAACGACAGGTATTAATGGCGTATATGAATTCGAGAACAACTATCCTGAGCCGCCGGCCCCGTATGTCGGCGACTACGAGATACCTAATTATCATATTTTCGACGCGGGCGCTTATGGCATTGTAGAAAAGGACTTTCGTAACCTGACCCTGAGCGGCGGGCTGCGCTATGATCTGAGGACCATCAAGGGACAACCGATGTACCTGGCCAATTATGATCAGCCGGATCAGCAGCAGGTGCCGGCGGGAACGCCCGGCGCCTACACGCAATTTACTTCCTTCAATAATACGTACACGGGCTATTCGGGAAGTTTGGGCGCATCTTATCAACTGCCGAACCATTTCTATGTGAAGGCCAATGTGGCCAAAAGTTACCGGGCGCCTGCCATCAATGAATTGACCAGCAATGAACTGGACCCGGCCAATATGTTCAAGCAGGGTGATCCCAATCTGAAGGCAGAAGAAGGCTACGAAGTAGATGCAGCGGTAGGGAAGAACGGCAAGGACGTCGCTTTCGAAGTGGATGGATTTTACAACTATATCAACCATTTCATTTTTGCGGACCGGATCCAAAGCGCCAGTGGCGGCGATTCGATAGAGTTGGGAGCCCCCGTCTACAAATACACCTCCAACAAGGCCGTCATTGCAGGGGCTACGGCCTTTCTGAAGATCCATCCCGAGTCCGCCAAATGGTTCGAATGGGACAATGGATTTACCTATATCTATTCTTTCCTGCCCGGACAAACCGATTCGACGCAGCATGTGCCCTTTACGCCTGCTCCGCGGCTGACGTCGGACCTTCGGCTGAAACTGACGGATAAGCCTTCTTCGGTGCTTAAATCGGCCTATTTTCAGTTTGGGGCGGCCCATTACTGGCCACAGAATGAAATATATAGTGCGTTATACAATGAACTGCCTTCTTTCGCCTATACCTTATTCAATGCAGGGGTGGGCACCAGTTTTGTCAATCCAAAGACCAAACGGGTGATCTGTTCGCTGTTCATCAACTGCACGAATCTGACAAATATTGCCTATGTCGACCATACGTCCCGGCCGCAGTATTTCTGGGCGTATAACGGCGTAGAGAACCCCACGAATTTCGGCTCTACTGCTGCCATCGTGACCAAACAAAGCGAAGGGATTTACAATATGGGAAGGAATATCGGCTTCAAGGTGATCTTCCCATTCGGCGGGCATGCGGTGTCGGATACTGAAATGCATGGGGCGTTCTGACGGAATGTTTTTTTGGCCAATAATGCAGGATTAAGCGCTAATTAATCTTCCCGTTAACCCGGGAAAGCTTTTTTTGCAGGTGAGATCAACGATTGTTTTTCACCTGCTCATCTTGTCATATGATGAAAAAAGCCGTAGGGTTATTTCCTTTTCTTATCTTCTTTACTTTTTATGCTGGCCGTGCTCAATCATCCAAGCCCTGGATGGATTCTCTTATGCCTATTGATCAGCGGGTAGCAAGCCTGCTATCGGCCATGACGCCAGCCGACAAAATGGAGCTGCTCCGGGAGGGTTGGGGTATTCCCGGCATCCCGCGGCTGGGCATCCCCGCGCTGAAAAAGGTGGAGGCCATCCACGGCTTTTCGTATGGCAGCGGAGCGACGATCTTTCCGCAGTCGATTGCCCTGGCGGCCACCTGGGACAAGGGCCTCGTGGAAAACGTCGCTGAAGTGATCGGCGACGAGACAGTCAGCGCCGGTGCGGTGCAGGCCTGGTCACCCGTGCTCGATGTGGCGCAGGACCCCCGGTGGGGCCGTTGCGAAGAGACATACGGGGAAGACCCCATCCTGGTGTCGGAGATCGGCGGGGCCTGGATCAAGGGCTACCAGTCGAAAGGGCTGATCGTTACGCCCAAACATTTTGCCGTACACGGGGCCGTGATGGGCGGACGGGATTCCCATGACATGGGATTGTCGGAACGGGAGATCCGCGAGATCCACCTGGTGCCTTTCCGCCATGTCATTGAAGAATACCATTGCCAGTCCATCATGATGGCGTACTCGGACTTTGAAGGCGTGCCGGTCGCCAAAAGCGCAGCGTTGCTGAAAGGCATCCTGCGGGAAGAATGGGGTTTCGATGGATTTATCGTCAGCGATTGCGGCGCTATCGGCAATCTCACCAGCCGTAAACATTATACAGCACAGACTCAGGTAGAGGCTGCCAATGAGGCCCTGGCCGCAGGCATCGCCACCAATTGCGGCGACACCTACAATAACCCGGCGGTCATCGCCGCCGCCGTCAATGGCGAAATCGACCGGAACAACCTGGACTATACCTGCGGCACACTGTTGAAAACCATGTTCCGCAATGGGTTTTTCGAACATAACCCATCGCGTGACCTGGACTGGCACAAGATCTATCCTGGCTGGAATAGCCCCGAACACAAGGCGTTAGCGCGTCAGGCTGCCCGGGAGGCCATCGTGCTGCTGGAAAACAAGGACAACCTGTTGCCCCTTTCCCCGGCGATAAAGACTATTGCCGTCATCGGTCCCGGCGCTGACGACCTTCAGCCGGGAGATTATACGCCGAAGCTACAGCCTGGTCAGCTGGTATCGGTGCTGGCCGGTATCAGGCAGACCGTATCGCCGGCAACTAAGGTCTTGTACGAGAAGGGTTGCGACTTTGCCTGGGGGAAGGATCTCGATCCGACTGCGTCCGTAGCGGCTGCGGCTTTGGCCGATGTCGTGGTGATGGTGCTGGGTGACGCTTCCACCAGCGAAGCTATCCATAATGTTCGCAATACATCGGGCGAGAACCGGGATTACGCCTCGCTGATCCTGCCAGGTGATCAGCAAAAACTGTTAGAGGCAATTTGCAAAACGGGTAAGCCGGTCATCCTGGTGCTGCAGTCCGGCCGCCCCTATAACCTCAGCTATGCCGCCGTGCATTGCAAGGCCATCCTCGTGAACTGGCTGCCAGGGGAAGAGGGCGGCCCGGCAACGGCTGAGGTCCTTTTCGGCGCCTATAACCCTGCCGGCAGGTTGCCCATGACCTTTCCCAGGGATGCCAGTCAGCTGCCCCTGTATTATAACTTCAAGACCTCGGGTCGCAGCTATGATTATGTCGATATGCCTTTTCATCCCTTGTATCCTTTCGGCTACGGACTCAGCTATACCAGCTTTTCGTATTCCGGTATAAAGACCCGGCAGAATGCCGACGGTACCGTCAGCGTCGGGGCAACCGTCAGCAATACCGGCAAAATGAAAGGCGATGAAGTGGTGCAGCTATACGTTACGGATATGTATGCCAGCGTAAAAACCAGGATCATGGAGCTGAAGGATTTTCAACGGATCACTCTTGCCCCGGGGGAATCGAAAGAAGTCAGCTTTACGTTGACTCCGTATCAGCTATCCCTGTTGAATGATCATATGGACCGGGTCGTCGAGCCGGGGCAGTTCAGGATCATGGTAGGAGGGAAGAGCCCTTCCTATACGGCCGCCGACCGGATCAAGAACAGCGTCGGCTATCGGAGCGCTGCCGAAGGTGTCAATGATTCGCTGGATTATACCGCGGCCTATAAGGCCGATTTCTTCCTGACGCCGGGGCCTGTCGAAGAAGATACCGTACAACATCAAAAAAGGGTAGGGGTGACGGTGACCAACAAGGGCAACCTGACCGACGTGGGAACGGTGACGATGTATGTCGACGGCGTGCAGCAGGAAGAGGTCCATCATTTCGAGCTCGGCGCAGGGCAGTCAAAGCAAATATGGTTCGTTCCGGAAGGAAAGGGTACCGTAGATTGTATTTTCATCACCAAATACCGCAGCGCGACGGGGCGCTATACACTATGAGTACACTATTCAAGTCAACCATGAGCCCACTTTACAAGTTTACCTTCCTGCTGCTGATAACAGGTGTTTCGCGGGTCACCGCGCAGGATACCGCCGTAGCCTTCACGGGTGAGAAGACTGCCTGGCATGATGGTTTCGACCGCTATGATTTTCTGATGGACGAACAAACCTTTGCCCTTACCCCTATCCGGGCGACAGCGGAGGAAAAGTTCGGGGCTGCGGCTTCGCCAAAGGGAAAGATCCGCTGCATCGTCGTCGTACCGAAAAAGCCGGCGGCGGGGAACCCCTGGTCCTGGCGCGGCTGCTATTGGGATCATGAACCCCAGGCGGAGGTCGAGTTGTTGAAGCGGGGGTTCTATATCGCTTTCATCATGTGCGATCCCGATCAGCACTGGGATGTGTGGTATGCCTGGCTGACCGGGCAGCACGGACTGGCTCACAAGCCTGCCTTTAGCGGGATGAGCAAGGGGGGCGTGAACGAATTTGCCTGGGCGACCAACCATCCGGACAAGGTCTCTTGTATATATGCGGATAATCCCGCTCTGTATCCTGACAGTTATACAAAACTGGATCAGCTGGCGAGCCATGACGTTCCGCTGCTGCATGTATGCGGCAGTTATGATTTTCTGTTGGAGCACCATACACTGGTGGTGGAAGATATTTATCATCGCCTGGGGGGGAGAATTTCCGTCATGATCAAGGAGGGACCGGGTCACCATCCCCACTCACTCAAAGATCCGGCGCTCATCGCCGGCTGGGTAGAAGACAATATGAAGCCGGAAGGCGGGGTTGCCCCTGTTGCCCCCGCCATCGCGGGGCTGACCGTTCCTGCGACGACCGGATCGACCGCCCCTGCGACGACCGGATCGACCGCCCCTGCGCCCACCGGGCTGACCTTTGAAAAATCTTATTACTACAGTTATGCCAACAGCTACCGGCTCATCCAGCCCGAAAATACATACGCCACGTGCCGGGGGCCGTTATTCACGGATTGCTATGAACGCTATGATGTGAAAACATCCTCTACCTGGGGCATTACCGGCATGACCATTATCCTGCCGAAGAAAGCGGCGCCGGGACGCCCCTGGATATTCAGGGCCGATCGTATCGGCCGGGTGGCAGAGCCCGTGGATCTTGCCCTGCTGGCGAAAGGATTTACCATCGTCGGAGCGCCGGTGACGGAGCAGGCGGGGCCTTTGCGCAAGCAGTGGGATGAGGTTTACCAGTTGCTGACCGGCCAGGGGTACTCGTCCAAACCTGCGATGGAAGGTATCGGCGCCGGTGGCGGCGAGGCCTATTACTGGGCCATCGGTCATCCTGATGAGGTATCCTGCATCTATGTGTTGAACCCTGTCCTGCGCAGTCTGCAGGCCGCAGGGCCGTTGACCGACAGCCTGGGCGGTCTGGCAAAGGCTGGCATCCCCATCCTGCATGTCTGCGGAAGTCTCGACCCCTGGTATGCCGGCAATACGGTGGCGGTGAAAGTGAAATACCGGCAGCTGGGTGGTCACATGAAAGTGATGGTGAAAGAAGGGGCGGGACATTTCGATGCGCTGCCGGCCGATCCGGCGCCGATCGTGGATTTTATCGCCGCCGCTCAACGCGGGGGCGGAAGTCAACCTTAAAAACTTGCATTATGAAAATACCGATCCGATGGCTATTCCTGTCCGCGGGACTTGTCTTTGCGGGCGTGGCCGGCGCTCAGCAGCCCCGTAACGCTTTGCTGGCGGGGACCGCCAAAGTGAATATTACGCCCCGTACGGACGAATCTGTTCATGATTCCATTTATGCCCGGGTGCTGGTGCTGGATGCCAACGGCATCAGGCTGGCATTCGTATCCGTCGACCTGGCCGTGTTCACCAGCGACAGGATCGAGAGGACCTGTAAAGAAAAATACGGGATCACTCGGCTGATGCTTTGTTCTTCGCATAACCATTCCGAGCCGCAGCCCGGCGGGAAAAGATCGTTCCAGGCAGGCAATCCCTATACGGCCTTTTATGAAGACCAGATCATCAAAGCGGTCGGTGAATCGGTCACCCATCTTTTTGCCGCCCGCATCTGCGCGGGGAGCGCGACATTCCCGCAACTGGGCTTCAACCGGCTGATCCCCAGGGAGGATGGGCATGCCCGTGAGTCATGGTTCTCCGATGATCACTATACTTCTGAGAACCCTGAGCGGATTCCTTTCGGCCCGGTAGATCCCGAGGTAGGGGTGTTGCGGATCGACGATACCATGGGGCAGGCGCGGGCGATCATCATGAACTATGCCTGCCATGCCGACATCGTCTGCTTTAACTACGCCGTCAGTGCGGATTATCCGGGTGTTGCCTGCCGCAAGGTGGAGGAGGCTTTTGGGGGCGGTGTTAACTGCCTGTTTGTGCAGGGGGCAGGGGGTAATATCGAATCTTTGCAGATCAGCTCGCGCCGTAAGGGGCCGGACGACCCTTTCCAGACGAATTATCAGCCGATGGAGAGGACAGGGGAATTGCTGGCCTACCAGGTTATTAAGCTCGCGAAGAGGCTGACGCCGGGGGAGAGCCCCGCCGCGCCGCCGGGCGCGGACACCCCGGTACTTCGCTACATGGAGGATTCCCTGCATTTCACCGGCCGCTTCAACAAGAAGCTAGACCTTGGCGTCCATCTTTCCACCATCATCCTCAACAATACCATAGCTATTGCTGTGTGCCCCGGCGAGCTGTTCGTGCAATTAGGACTGGACTGGAAGGAGAAGATGGAACTGGCCGGGGTGCAACCTTTTCTGTTCGGCTATAGCTGGAGCCAGGGAAACTGGCCGGGGTATATAGCTGACGTACGTAGTGCTGCGTTAGGCGGATATGGGGCCGATCAGGGTGGTGATCTGATCGAGGTGGGCGCCGGTGAAACGATCATGACAAGGCAGCTGGCCGAT
>PMUF01000090.1 GCA_003167015.1 Chitinophagaceae bacterium
AGGGGAGACCGCCGATGTGGGCGACGTGGTCAGGACGATTGCCGTCAACGGTACGATGACCGCCCGCTGGCCCAAGGACAAACTCATCACCAATGACAAGATTAAGGCCGGTGATGTCATCATCGGCTGCTCCAGCTCGGGCCAGGCCACGTATGAGACGGAGTATAACAGCGGCATCGGCAGCAACGGCCTTACCAGCGCCCGGCACGATACGCTGCACAAGACATACGGGGCCCGTTTTCCGGAATCCTACGACACTGGCCTGGACGATAGCGTCGTTTATATCGGGCCCCATCGGATGACCGATCCGGTGGAAATAACGGCCACGTCGGATATGGACAGATCGGCGAAATCGTCCGGGTGGTCCACCGACATCGGCCATCTGCTGCTGAGCCCCACCCGCACCTATGCCCCCTTGCTGAGGCAATTGCTGACCGAAAGGTTCGACCTCATCCCCGGGCTCATTCATTGCAGTGGCGGCGGCCAGACGAAGTGCATGAAGTACCTGCCGGGCAATTTCCTGATCGTAAAAGACAATTTGTTCGATCCGCCGCCCATTTTCCGCCTGATCCAGGACGCCTCAGGATCGGATGACCGGGAAATGTACCAGGTTTTCAACATGGGCCACCGGCTGGAGATCTTTACCGACCCGGCTGCCGCCGAAGAGATCATCCAAATGGCCGGCCAGTTCCGCATCGATGCCCGGATAGTGGGCCATGTGGAAGCCGCACCGGAAAAAAAGCTGATACTGAAACGAGGAGGGGAGGAGATCACGTATTGATCCGGCTGTCCTTTCAATCAGCCGGTCGATCCTGCTTTTCTACCGGCTCGCCCTAGCTGCAAAAGGTTTTCCGCTGATTGCAAAGGCGCATTCCTGTTACATCTTACATGGTAAAATCAAAAAAATGCGCAAAATTCCGGCTTTTTAATCCACAAGGCTATGAATTTCCAGTTTTCGTGACTACTTTTGCAGACGGTTCTGGACGGATTGACATTAAATTATTTAAATATCTTTTTTGACCTTTCCCCGAACTCTCTCGTATTATTATTGTTATTGATTTAGTACCCAGCAGTTCAAAAGCCACAAATAGGTGGCTGTCCGTAAGGACGGACATCATTTTTTTGTTCATCTTTTTATTTATTTTTTGATATGAGGCAACTAAAGATTGCTACACAGATTACAAACCGTGATTCCCAGGCGGTCGAGAAGTATTTGCAGGAGATCTCCAAAATACCGATGATCACCCCTGAGGAAGAAACGGTTCTCGCTCAACGGATCAAAATGGGCGACCAGAAAGCATTGGACAAGCTGGTTCAGGCCAACTTGCGCTTTGTTGTCTCCGTCGCCAAACAGTATCAGCACCAGGGTTTGTCCCTGAGTGACCTGATCAACGAGGGCAACCTCGGCTTGATTAAAGCGGCACAACGCTTTGATGAAACCAAAGGTTTCAAGTTTATTTCGTACGCCGTTTGGTGGATCCGCCAGTCCATCCTGCAGGCGTTGGCAGAGCAGGGCAGATTAGTCCGCCTGCCTCAAAACAAAATTGGCACGTACAACAAGGCTAACAAGGCCTACATGGCTTTCGAACAGGAACATGAGAGAGAGCCCAGTACGGAAGAGTTGGCTGAGTTACTGGAGATGAGTGAGACGGAAATCAACAACATTTTCCAGAGCAACACCCGTCACAGTTCGCTGGATGCCCCGGTACACGAGGCTGAAGACGTAGCAATGGGCGATTTACTGGAAGGTGGTGATGAGACGGACGATGACGTCATGAAAGATTCCCTGCGCGCAGAGATCCGCCGCGTGCTCAAATCATTGAGCCCCCGCGAAGCGGAGATCGTCAACGCCTATTTCGGCCTGGATGGGGAGAATGGGGTGACGATCGAGCAGATCGGCCAGAAATACGACCTGACGAAAGAGCGTATCCGCCAGATCAAGGAAAGGGCGATCAAACGCCTGCAAAAGGCACGTTATAGCAATGCACTGAAAGCATACCTGGGTTAGTCCCGGCAAGATATCACTCAACCGAAAGAGGCCGTCTCAAAAAAAAGAGATGGCCTCTTTTTTTGCGCTTTAACATCTTATGCACACTCCCGGACGGGGGTCGTTCAAATGACATTCTCTTTCACCTTTTCCCCCTATCTTTATCCGCTTTAAATTGATTTCATGGAGCAAAAAGTTACTGAAAAAGTACATTGCCTTATTGTAGGATCGGGACCGGCCGGCTATACTGCCGCGGTCTATGCAGCGAGGGCCAACCTCAAACCCGTGCTTTACCAGGGGATACAACCGGGCGGTCAGTTGACGATCACCACCGAGGTCGAGAACTATCCCGGCTATCCCGATGGCGTTCAGGGTCCTGAGATGATGGTGCATTTTGAAAAGCAGGCGGCCCGGATGGGCGCCGATATCCGCTATGGTCTGGCTACGAAGGTCGATTTTTCAGTTACCCCGCACAAGGTGTGGATCGATGAAGATAAGCTGGTCGAGGCCGATGCCGTCATCATCGCTACCGGCGCCAGCGCCAAATGGCTGGGACTGGAGAGCGAACAGCGGCTAAATGGATATGGCGTCAGCGCCTGCGCAGTATGCGACGGCTTTTTCTTCCGTAATAAGGAAGTGGCCATTATCGGCGCCGGGGATACCGCTGCCGAAGAAGCTCTTTATCTCTCCAAGCTCTGTACGACCGTGCACATGCTGATCCGCAGGGATAAGATGCGTGCCTCCCGCGTCATGCAGGAAAGGGTACAGCAGACCCCGAATATCAAAATATACTGGAACAGCGAGGCTGACGAAGTGCTGGGTGAGAGCAGGGTGGAAGGACTCCGGATCAGGAACACCAAATCGGGTGACAAGCAGGAGATCCCGATCAGCGGTTTCTTCGTGGCTATCGGCCATCAGCCGAATTCCGGCATTTTCGCCCCCTTCCTGGATATGGATGAAGCCGGGTATATCAAGACTGTGCCGGGAACTTCCCGTACCAACATCGAAGGCGTCTTCGCTGCAGGGGACGTACAGGATAAGATTTATCGCCAGGCCGTGACAGCCGCCGGCAGCGGTTGCATGGCCGCGCTGGATGCCGAGAGATATCTTTCCGCGAAAGGATTGGCTTAGCGGGCCTCGGGCCCGCTGCCCGCAGGCACCAAACAATTGTCTTTTATGGTCACAGTACAGTTACACAATTTAATTTTCTCCGGCCGTCACGGCGTCTTCAAGGAAGAACTGGCGACCGGCAACACCTTCGAGGTCAACCTGGACGTGCTTTACGATGAGACCGACCGGCCCTTCAACGGACTGGACAGCATCGTCAACTATGTCAATCTCTTTGGGATCGTCAAGGAAAGAATGCACCAGCCCTCTCCCTTGCTGGAAAAGATTGCGGAAGAGATCATCGTCAAGATCCGCGAACAATATCCCTTCATCCTCGAAGTGATCCTGTCCATCTACAAATTGCAGGCGCCGATCGGTAATTTCCAGGGCAAAGCCGGGATGACCCTCCACAAAAGGTTTATGAACTAATGACAAACCTTCCGTCCGCACGGCTCCCGGCGTCAGCCAACCCTATTTCCGCGGAGGCCGTTTATTTCGATATATGACTCGTTTGCTTCTCCCGCTGCTCCTCACGTTGTCTTTCCGTGCCCTCCCCCAGGATGTGCCGGCGCTGTTGCAACAGGCTGCCCGCCTGGAAGCTGACTTCAAAGAAGAAGATGCGCTCGTCAAATACCAGGAGATCGTCAAACTTCAGCCCCATAACGTTTTTGCCTTGTGCCATTGCAGTGATCTCAGTTGCCGGATCGGTAACCGGCAGGATTCCAGGGATAAAAAGATCGACTACTTCAAGGCAGGACATGACTATGCCGATGCGGCGTGGCGGCTCGATTCCACCAACAGTGAGGCCAATGTCGTCATGGCGTTCTCCATCGGGCGCATGATCCTGCTGGAAAGCGGAAGGGAAAAAGTGGCAGGTGCGGGCGCTATTAAACGATATGCCGACGACGCCATCAGGTACGACCCGGACAATTATAAAGCCTGGCATATCCTCGGCCGGTGGCATTATGAGATCAGTGGATTGAACTTCATCGAGAGAACACTCGCCAAATGGTTCTATGGCGCTTTGCCTGATGCATCGCTGCAGGAATCCATTCATGATTATGAAAAAAGCATGTCGCTGCGCCCCGCCTTTATGCTGAATTATCTGGAGCTGGCCAAGGCCTGCCATCGGGACGGGCAGAACGCCAGGGCGATCCAGCTGCTGCGTCGGCTCGATTCGTTGAGGGACGGGATGTATGACGACCGGCAGGTTCGCCGGGAAGGCCGGCAGCTGTTGGCGGAGTGGCAGTAGGGGCGCGGGCGTCACACCACTTTTCCTTTCCACCGTCCGCTACGGATATAGGCGTAGGACATGCTGAAGAGGGAGAGCCAATACAGCCATTCAGAGAGCCAGGCGTAGACCAGCGACATGTGCCAGCGCTCTATCACCAGGTACACATAGATGCTATACAGGAATATAGTGATGCATTCGATCAGTAGCGTGATCCGGGAGTTGCCCGTTCCTGTCACAGCATTCAGCCAGATCAGAGAGAAAGACATGATGACGAGCGCGGAGGAGACGACCCGCACTACCGGAATGGCCGCCGCCGTGAAAGTGGCTTCCTGTCCATATACCGACAGGAACAGTCCGGGAAAAAGATTCAGCACGAGGGCTATCAGCAATGCGAAACCAATACTCAATTTCAGGATTTTGCCGATCAGCTCATGCACCTTATCCTGCATCCCCTGGCCGATGATATTGCTGACCATGGCGTTGGTAGAGGAGGCAAAAGCCCAGGTAAAAATGCCGAACAGCCCGAAAATATTGCGCATGGTATTGCTGATCGCCAATTCCTGGCGTCCGTGATGTTCGATGAGGATATAAAAGAAGATCCAGGCTCCGATGCTGATGATATTCTGGAAGACCAATGGGGAAGACTGCTGCAATATCAACAGCCCGATCTTTTTATCCGGCTTCCAGCGCCGGTATAGCTGCAAGTCCCTGGCGATGCCACCGGCCTGAATGACGGCGAAGACCACTATCATGCCTGTTGCTTCGGCGAAGATAGATGAGATGGCGGCGCCATTGAAACCAAGGGCAGGAAGACCCCAATGACCGAAGATCAGCGCATAGTCCAGAACGACATTCACGACAGTCTCTGCCAATGTTCCATACACCAGGTACCGGCTCTGATTGGTACCCACCAGCAGAGCATTACGCATCTGGTATATATACAGGAAGGGCAGGCCCCAGATCCTGATCCGCAGAAAAGCAACGGCCTGTTCCCGCAACGCCGTCGAGTGCAGCGACCAGGACAGGAGGGCCGGAGACAGCCACCAGGTCAGGATAATACCGGTGGCGGCCAGTGCGAGGGAGACCAGGACACCCTGGAAAAAGAGCTTCCCAATCTCGCCGATACGACCTTCGCCCGCCCGTCTGGCGATCAGGGCTTGCAGACCGTTATTCAGCCCCAGGCCAATGACGGCAAAAAACAGGTAATAAACCCCCGTAATACCTGCAGTGGACAAGGCAATGCCAGTCTGGTCCAGGTGGCCTAAAAAAATATTGTTGGTGATGAAATTGATCTGAGGCACCAGGATCGCCAGGCTGATCGGGAGCGCCATTTTAAGGATGGCCCGGTTACTGACTGCTACCTTGTATTGATTGGGCTGGAGGGTCGTTGCCATCTTTTAAAATTCGGCGACAAGATAAGCTAGTTTTGTAGTATTATTGCACAAGAGCCGCATAGCGGCCCGGCCGAACATGACTATGCACAAGCCAGCCTTTCAGATCGAAGTATCGCACATCTCGGATGAGGATTTGCTCCAGTCCCGTCTGCTCGTGGAGGTCAACCCGAACGCGTTCACCTATGTATTACTCAATCAGCGGAACATGAGCCCGCTGGTCGTTAAATACTTCCAGCTCGAACATAGCAAGGAGCACCCATTGACCGATATCCTTCGGGAGATCCTCGAATCGGACCCGTTGCTGAAGCGTTCGGTGAAAGAGACCCTCCTTGTCTACAATTTTCCTGAAAGCAGCCTCGTGCCCGAATCACTGTTCGTTACAGACTCCAACCGGGAGATCATCGATACATTGCACGGCAACCTGAAAAAGGGCCTGATCCTGACGGAAAAGATCCCCTGGTGGGAAATTTTCAACGTTTACCGGATCTCACCTGACCTTCACCACCTGCTGCAGCAGACTTTTTCCGCCGGGAAATACTGGCATTACTACAGCCTGATGCTCAAAAGCTATAAGATGTTCGATTCTACCGACCCGGAGGATTGCATCAAGGTCATCTTTTATGCTGATAAGATGGTTGTTCTGGTGGTCCGCAATGGGAAAGTACAGCTGATGCAGACCTTTCTTTACCACGATGCCAAGGATGTGGCCTATCATCTGCTGAATTGCTGCCATCAGCTGGCGCTTAACCAGGAAGAAGTCAAACTGCTTGTAGGCGGTCTCATCGATAGTCAGTCGACCCTCAGCACCGAGCTGCATAAATACTTTCTGCGTATCCGGTTCGAAGAGATCGATGAGAGCATTAAGGTGACCGACGAACTGAAGGAGCTGCCCCTCCATTATTTTTCTTCCATCCTGAAAATGGCCGTTTGCGCTTAATGTATGAGAATCATCGGTGGTGAATTAGGCGGAAGGCGGGTGAACCCTCCGGCCAGCATGCCCCACACCAGGCCAACAACCGACATTGCTAAAGAGGGGCTTTTCAACATCCTGGAAAACAACCTGGACCTGTCTTCGCTCGTGACACTGGATCTCTTCGGTGGGACGGGCAGTATCAGCTATGAACTGGCTTCTCGCGGCGTGCGTGATCTGACGGTGGTGGAGAAAGATCCTGTCATGTATGCTTTTATCCAAAAAAGCGCGGCTGAGCTGAAACTGGCGAATTATAAAGTGATCCGGATGGATGTTTTCCGCTTTATCGATCAATGTGCTTCCGCCTTCGACTTTATCTTTGCCGGGCCGCCATACGCGCTTCCCAATATCGATGACCTGCCCCGGCTGATCGTCAGCAAAAAATTACTCAAAGACAAAGGCTGGTTTGTGCTGGAACATACCCCTCGCAATAATTATAAAGACTTTCCACTCTATGTGACCGAGAGGAATTATGGTACCACGATCTTCTCGATCTTTGTCAATAAAAAGTAATTCCATGCAGCCTATTTTCATCACCGGCATCGGCACGGGCATCGGCAAGACCCTGGTCTCCGCCATCGTAACAGAAGCACTGGGAGCCACCTACTGGAAGCCCGTCCAGGCAGGCTTCGATGAGGGTACGGATACGGGTTGGGTAGGCGAGCGGATCAGCAGACCAGAGGGGCGGCTGTTGCCTGAAGCGTATAAACTGGCCATGCCCGCCTCACCGCATATTGCCGCCCGCCAGGAGGGCATTGTCATCAGCCTGGATAAGATCGTCGATCAATTCGATGCCATCCGCCGTGAGGCCACCAATAGCCCGGCAGGTCGTGACGCAGGCGCGCCCCCCCTTATCATCGAGGGCGCCGGCGGCCTGTTCGTTCCGCTGAATGACCATGAGTTCGTCCTTGACCTGGTCCGGCGACTGGACGCTGCCGTGATCCTGGTCAGTCGCAATTACCTCGGCAGCATTAATCATTCCCTGTTGACCGCCACAGCCTGTCGCGTACATGGACTGCGGGTCGCCGGCTGGATCTTCAACGACCAGTACGGGCAGTATGAACACGAGATCGTACAGTGGAGCGGACTGCCTTCCATCGCCTCCATTCCCTTCACCGATCATCCCGACAAGGCCTTCGTACAGGCACAGGCTGCTATCGTCCGCCCGGCCCTGCTGCTTGCGCTGGGTCTGCCCGGATAATCGTACCTTCATACAGAATCATCATGAACGTCAATTTTCCATTTCTCAGGCCTATAAGAATACTGCTGTTTCCCTTCTCGTTGATCTATGCCGTTGTCGTCAGGGTACGTAACTGGTGCTACGATAAGCGTCTCCTCCATACGACCTCTTTCAACCTGCCCATTATCTGCGTAGGTAACCTGGCCGTCGGCGGCACCGGTAAATCCCCGATGGTAGAATGGCTGATCCGGGTTTTGCAGGACCGGTTTGCCATCGCAGTGCTGAGCCGTGGGTATAAACGCAAAACGAGAGGCTATGCGCTGGCCGGGGAATCCACCACCGCGCTGGATATCGGGGACGAGCCCATGCAATTTCACCTCAAATTCCCCGATGTGGCTGTCGCCGTGGGGGAACAGCGTATCGTTGCCATCCCGCAGTTGCTGCATGACCGGCCCAACACCCGGGCCATTATCCTGGACGATGCCTTTCAGCACCGTGCCGTCAGGGCCGGGCTCAACATCCTGCTGACCGACTTTTCCAATCTCTTTACCCGTGACTGGTGGCTGCCCAGCGGTGACCTTCGCGACGCGCGGTCCGGCAGCCGCCGGGCGGACATCATTATCGTCACCAAATGCAGGGAGGACCTTACCGTGGACGAACGGCGGTCGATTGCGCTGGAGATCGCCCCCTCATCCGGGCAGCAGCTCTTCTTTACCTCCATCCGGTATGGAAATCCCTATCATATTACCCGGCATGAGACGGGTGTTATCGATGACCAGACAGAAGTCCTGCTGGTCACCGGCATTGCCAATCCCGCCCCGCTGAAACGCTGGCTCGGCGATCGTGCCGGCGCCTATGATGAAATGGCCTACAGCGAACACCATATCTTCTCGATCGATGACCTGCAGGCGATC
>PMUF01000265.1 GCA_003167015.1 Chitinophagaceae bacterium
CGGTGGCGCGCAGGTTGATCTCGGCCGGGCTGCCCGCTCCCTCGCAGATCACCACGTCGTACTCGCGCCGAAGCTGGGCCAGGCTGTCCAGGGCGAGGTGCAGCAGCCGGGGCGCGTGCTCCCGGTACTCGACCGCGTCGACTTCCCCCACCGGGCTGCCGAGCACCACCACCTGGCTGCGCCGGTCGCTGCCGGGCTTGAGCAGCACCGGGTTCATCCTGGCGTCGGGCTCGATGCCCGCCGCGGCCGCCTGCATCGCCTGCGCCCGGCCGATCTCGGCACCGCCGATGGTGACAAACGAGTTCAGCGACATGTTCTGCGCCTTGAAAGGAGCAGGACGATAGCCGTCCTGCAGAAGGATGCGACAAAAGCCCGCAGTAATAACGCTCTTGCCGACATCGGAGGCGGTGCCGACAAACATAAGCGGGCGAAGCGGAGGATCGGGCATTTGCACTAGCTGATGGGTGAAGAATAATTTTCAATGTGAACGTCGGTAGGCCGGTAGCGGTTAGCCATTCGCACCAGCCTTTCATACAGGGAAGCGGTCTGCCCGGGACGGACCAGCAGTCCGATGATGGTGCCGGAATGAGCCACCATAAGGCCCGCCTGCGCGTCGAGGGCCAGTTCATGATACTCATGGAAACGGGGCAGCGTGACGATAGCCTGGTTGTATACAGCGCTGCCGGTGATACAGTCGAATATCCCGGCGTAATCTTTTTCCGCTGCCTTATGCAGGAACCGGCGCAGCAATTCGTCAAAGAACCCGGGGGCGTCGCCCGCATATGGTCTTGCCAGATCCAACGTGCTGACCTCGCGGTCTGCCGCTGCATCGAAATACAAGAGGGTCAGCGGCGGGAGAGGAATCGACTGCTCGGTGACACCGGCATGCTGTTTGAACAGCACGACGTCTGACGACAGGCAGGGATCGGTGGGCTCTACCCGCGCGGCGATACGATACAGATCTTCGGGCGTGAACCCGGTGCGGAGATAATCATTGACGACATACAACACGCTGAGTACATCGGCAGAGCTGGAAGAAAGTCCTTTGCCCCACGGAATATTTGACCGAAGACGCAGGGCTTTTCCGGCAAGACGCTTCATCCGATGATCCTCCGGCGGAAGAAAAAGGGACAACGCCTTGCAAACTTTTGGCGGAAGGGCGTCATCGCTCATTTCAAGGGCGTCATCGCTCATTTCAAGGGCGTCATCGNNTCTCCTATGCGGGAATATATTTTAACGGAATAGCGCATGTAACGGCTGCAAACATAATAAAAAAGGGCGGCCCGGTTCCTTATTTACAAATGTTACCTTTAGACCATGAAATCTCAGTTGCTTATTGCAGCCTCCCATAGCGGCGCCGGTAAGACCACGGTGACATTGGGCCTGTTGCGGGCCTTGCGGCGGAAGGGCTACAGCATACAGTCGTTCAAATGCGGTCCGGACTTCATCGATCCTATCCATCACAAGACGGCAGCCGGCCGCGACAGCATCAACCTCGACCGGTATATGATGAGCGATACGCACATCAGGCACCTCTATGACCATTACGCTGCCGATGCAGATGTGTGTATAACGGAGGGGGTCATGGGCCTGTTCGACGGCGCGGTGAAGAGTATGGGCAGCAGTGCGGATCTGGCGAAACGACTGGGGTTGCCGGTCATTCTTATCCTGAATGCAAAAGCTATGGCCTATACCGTGGCGCCTGTCCTGTACGGCTTGAAAAAGTTCGATCCCGACCTGCATATTGCAGGGGTGATCTTCAATTTCGTGGAGACAGCCAGCCACTACCGGTTATTGCAGGAAGCCTGCGAAGACGTCAGAGTGCCGGCGCTGGGCTATTTACCGGCGAATAAAAAACTGAAGATCCCTTCCAGGCACCTGGGACTGGATACCGGTGACGCCGATGCAGCCATAGAGGCGGCCGCCGATCATCTCCAACGGCATCTGGACCTTGATCATCTGCTGGCAGCGACGCAGGTAGACAATGAGCCGGCGACGAGACAAATGACAGCCGATCAGGCAGCAATGGAGACGGGTCACCCGGTGATACCCGGGCGCCGGATAGTGCTGGTAGCCAGAGATGCCGCCTTTCATTTTCTGTACCCGGAAAATATCCGCCGCCTCCAACAGTGGGGTGACATTCACTACTTCAGTCCGCTGGAATCGACGCAGTTGCCGCTGGCAGCCGACCTGCTTTACCTGCCGGGAGGCTACCCGGAATTATATCTCCCCCGGTTGGCCGGCAATGTCCCTTTGCTGGATCAGCTGCGGACCTATGCAGCGGCAGGCGGCAGGATCATCGCGGAATGCGGAGGCATGATGTATCTCGGCCGCAGCATTGCAGACGAAACGGGCAACGCATATCCAATGGCGGGCATCCTCGATATCGCTACCGGCATGCAACGAAAAAAACTCAGTCTGGGCTACAGGACGGTCCTGTTACCCGGCGGCACAGCGAAGGGACATGAGTTCCATTATTCACAATTCGAAGGACAGGGCAATGACGCCCTTATCCCCAGGGAGGCATACAACGCTGCGGGCCATCGCGTGGACGTCCCTTTCTTCCATACACCCTCTCTGATGGCCAGCTACATGCACCTGTATTGGGGAGAGGAAATGGGGTTCATGGAAAACTGGCTGAATGGAAAAATCTGATAGCGCTACGCTCCAAAAATATTCTTATCCAGGTAGTCGTTCCTGAATTTCCCTTTAGGGTCGTAATGCCGAAGCAGTTCCTGAAAATCGGGCATTCTTTTGTACAGGGACTGCAGGCGCTGGTGAGAGACGGTAAACAGCTTGGCCCAATGGGGCTTGGCATGAAAAGGCGCCAGCTGTTCTTCGATCAGGGGCAATACCTTGCTGACGGCCGGCCAGTCCGGCTTCCAGGTAAAATGCAGCGTGGTGCTCGGTTGATGATAGCAAGGGCTCATCCATAGATCATCTGCGGCAATGCAGCGGATCTCGGAGATCAGCAGATGAGGGGACACCTTGTCGTGCAGCTGTTCGACCGCTTTGATGGCCGCGTAAGAATATTCCCGGGGAACGAAGTATTCCGTCTGCAGCTCATGTCCGCCGCTGGGCGTGAACCCCATCTTAAAATGCGGCAGCCGTTCATGCCAGGGGCCGGGAACGCCCATTTGCGGGGTGCAGTTTTCCGCGGGCATACCCGGAATAGGATGAACATTCTTAGTAGCTGCCGTCGCACCAAAGAACTCATGTTGTTGTCCGAAAGTAGCACCGTCTCCCACTCTGCTTTTGATCCAGACCTCATCGATATTCCTGTTGCGCCACAGGGTGAATAGGCTGACGCTGTATCCGGCTGACATAATCTCTTCGAAGTGATGCTCCAACTGCTGCATGGGCAGGTTCTCATACACATACTGCCGTATTTGATAGGTGGGCTGAACGGCAAGCGTCATTTGGGTAATAACACCCAGACCACCTAGATTGACAACGGCGCCGGTAAACAGCTCGCTGTTCTTCTCCCTGGAAAAGCTGACGGTGTCCCCTGCGGCAGTGATGAGTTGTAAAGCCCTCACTTCGCTGGAAAGATTGGCGTTGTTGACCCCCGATCCATGCGTACCGGTGATGCAGCCGCCGGCCACGGAAATATGTGGCAGCGAAGCCAGATTATGCAGCGCATAGCCATTGTCTTCGAGAAAAACCGCCAGTTCCCCATAACGGATACCGGATTCCACCGTCACCGTGTTCCGGTGTTTGTCCAGGGCTATCACCTTATTCATGGAAAGGAGGGACACCAGGTGATGATTGGAATCGGCTATGTTGTTGAAACAATGCCGGGTACCCAGCACCTTCATCCGGTCGTATTGTCTGATCAGCGCCCTGGTCTCTTCTACCGAGGAGGCAGGCTGCAGACGGGAAGTGCTGTATGTGTAATTGCCGGCCCAGTTTTTCAGTTTATTATCCTGGGCAAGACCGATCAGTGGAGTCAACGCTGTTCCAGCCATCATAACGGAAGATAGTTTGAGAAAAGTTCTTTTTTTCATATAGCGCAGTTGGAATGGACAAGTTACACTAATTTTAAAAAATATCTCCTTTCTTGTCCTATTTTGGTCTGACCCGATTGACAAGGTTGCATTACTCACTAAAAACATTTTTTATGAATCAGTTTCTGATCCTTGTAAGAGGCAGCGATCATTCGGTCACCTCTCCCGAACAAATGCAAAAGCGGCTGGAGCTTTTCGGCGAATGGGTCCAAAAAGTGCTGGCCGGGCGCTATGTCGCCGGGGCGCCGCTGGAGGATGCAGATGCCCGTCTCCTGACCAGCAAGAATGAAGTATTGACCGACGGGCCTTTCCTGGAATCGAAGGAAATGATTTCCGGTTATATCGTCATTAATGCCAATGATATCGGGGAAGCAACTGAATTGACTAAACAATGTCCTCTGCTGGGTCAGTTCCGGCTGGAAGTCCGCCGGTTAAAACCTATGTGATAATAATCTGCCTATGTCTTCTGCAAAAGAAGTACAGACGTTGGTCGACCATCTTTTCCGCCATGAGGCGGGGAGGATGGTCGCTATTTTGACTCGTTTATTCGGCATCCACAACCTGGAACTGGCAGAAGATGNNCCTGGAACTCGCGGAAGATGTATTGCAGGATACGCTGCGCCAGGCGCTGGAAGACTGGAGCCTGGGTGCCGTGCCGGACAATCCTCAGGGCTGGCTCATGGTAGTAGCCAAGCGTAAGGCGATCAATGCGATCAGGCGCGAACGGCTGCAATGCTCTTTCGCCTCTGATATGGATGTCCTGCTGAAATCCGAATGGACGGCCGCCTATACGATGGACCAGGTGTTCCTCGAAGATGAGGTCAGGGATAGCCAGCTCCGGATGATCTTTACCTGCTGCCATCCGGCCCTGCCAATGGAAAGTCAACTGGCCCTGACATTAAAGACCCTCTGCGGCTTCAGCATCGCCGAGATCGCCGCTGCCTTTCTGACGACCGAATCCACTGTCAATAAAAGACTCTACCGTGCGAAGGAAAAGATCCGGCAGGAACTGATCCAGTTCACCGTACCGGCCGGTCAAAGCCTGCTGACGAGATTGGACGCCGTTCTGCTGGTCATTTATCTACTCTTCAATGAAGGATATAATTCATCCGGCGACAACCCTGTCATCCGCCAGGACCTCTGCCTGGAAGCCATACGCCTGGCCATGCTGCTGACGGAGAAGCCGGTTACGAATGCACATCTTCCTGTCTATGCCTTACTGGCCCTGATGTGTCTGCATTCGGCGCGTTTCGAGGCCCGGATCGACAACGACAACAGCCTGATCGTACTGGAAGAACAGGACCGCAGACTTTGGAACCAACAGCTCATCAGCCAGGGATTACAATTCCTGTCGCAAAGTGCGGGAGGAGATTCGGTAACAGCCTGGCACCTTGAGGCCGCCATCGCTGCGGAACATTGTATCTCTCCGGATTTCGAATCCACGAACTGGAATAAGATCTATGACTATTATATTGCCCTTGAAAGGTTAAAGCCGTCTTCCGTCATCAAGCTGAACCTGGCTATTGTTACCGCAAAGAAGAATGGACCGCGGGCAGCCATCGACCTGTTACACGAATTGGAAAAACATCGGGCCCTGGATAGTTATTACCTTTTATACGCTGCATTGGGAGAATTTTACCGACAGGCAGGACAGGCGTCGGAAGCCCATGCCTATTTTCAGCGGGCGCTGTCGCTGACCAGGTCGGCGGCCATCAGAGGGGTCCTTGAAAAGAAGATGAACCGGTAAAAATAATGTACCTTCCTGCCGCTTGAGAAAGTCAGTTGCCATACTATTCTTGTCATTACTGCTATTTAATTTAGCCGGCTACAGGCTTTGGTCGTACTATGCCCAAAACCTGTCCGACAGGATGATGCAAGCTGCCCTGGACAAAGAGGCGTATGATAGCAGTGAATTGATCACCATCAGAATGCCTTTTTCCCTGCCTTACGCCAACAGCGGCTCTGAATTCGAACGGGTGAAGGGAGAGATAGAACTGGACGGCAGAGTCTATAAGCTCGTAAAGCAGCGGGTTTATGAAGGAGAATTGATCTTGCTTTGCATGCCCGACGACCAAAAGACACGGGTGCGGGCAGCAGGTGAGAACTATTATAAAGGCGTGAATGATCTTTCCGGCCTCCCCGGTTCCCAAAAACAAAAGGGTTCCTTCCTTAAACTCTTACAGGGCGACTACGATGATCTGCGCCCGGAATGGCGGCCTGGATTAACGGCCAGCCTGCCTATCTATGCCTTCCCGGTCGATCAGACCAGGTGGCCATCTCCCTCTTATGCCATTCCCGGACAGCCTCCCGAGACAAGGATGGCCTGATATCCTTATTGTTATTTCTACTTTCCTTGTTGGCCATTTCTGACAATGCCGGCATATTTTTTCATTTTATTTTATTTACCATCATGAGATTGAAATCAATCTTTACAAAACTGCTTTGCCTTTTCGCTTTATCATCCATATCTGCATCACTTTTTGCCAACACTAAAATTGGTACCGGAGAATTTACGGGCGGTATCACCAATAAGGCAACCGGTCAGCCCATTGCCGGAGCCACCGTTTCTATCCCTGATCTGAAGATCACTGCCATTGCAGATAAAGAAGGGCATTATGTATTGAAGCAATTGCCCAAAAGCAGCTATTTGATCCAGGTGACAGCGATAGGCTTTGCCGGACTGACAGAGATCGTAGATTTTGCCACCACCAGCAAGCTTGATTTTCAGCTGGCCCCGTCCTGGAATATGCTGGCAGATGCGGTAGTGACTTCCCTGGGCAATACCACCAGTAAGCTGCGTACGCCAATACCGGTGACTGTGGTCACGCATAATATGTTTATTCAGCAGTCTTCGACCAATGTGATCGATGCCATTGCCCTGCAACCGGGATTAAATGAGATCACGGAAGGACCGGGCATTTCAAAACCGGTGATCAACGGGTTCGGCTACAACCGGGTACTGACTTTGCTGGATGGTCAGCGGCAGGAAGAATTTCAGTGGGGGGATGAACACGGGGTATTGATAGACCCCTATAATGTATATGATGCCGAAATTATCAGGGGAGCAGCATCCCTTCAGTATGGCGCTAATGCCATTGCCGGTGTCATTAATTTCAAAACACAGCCCAGCCCTGAAAATGGAACTATCCGGGGTAATTGGCAGTCGGAATACCAGCGCAATAACGGATTGATTGGGAACTCCGTCACCCTTGGAGGAAACAACAACGGCTTTATCTGGGACCTGAGGGGAAGTTACGAATTGGCGCATTGCTTTTGGGACCCAAAAGACGGTTATGTATGGGGTACGGCATTTACGCAAAGTAACCTTGCGGCAACTTTTGGCGTAGATAGAAGCTGGGGCTATTCCCGGCTGACCCTTAGCGCTTTTCACCGCCAGGTAGAAGTACCCGATGGTAACCGGGATAGTGCTACGGGACAGTTTGCGTTTGATCAGGCGCTCCCCGATGGGCAGACCATTGTAGCAAAATCCAATTTCCTGTCTTACTCGCCTACGATCCCGCAATACCAGGTGCTGCAACATGACAGGCTCTGGTGGCAAAATAGTATCAATGTGGGCAAGGGAAGGGTGATTGCAGATATTGGTTATACACAAAGCAGACGTCGCGAAGCCGTAGATAGCGCCTTTGTCGGACAGGCGCATATGTTCGTGCATGATATCCCTTACTCATTCAAATATCAGAGCGTTAATGCGCAAACAGGGTTGAAATTAACGACAGGTATTAACGGGATGTATGAATTCCAGAAAAATTTTGCGGAGGCTCCGACACCCTATATCTCTGTTTTCCTGATACCTAACTATACCGATCTCGATCTTGGGGGATATGGTATCCTGGAAAAAGACTTTAAGCGCCTGACGCTCAGCGGCGGGATACGTTATGATGTCAGGCATATCGTCGGGCAGCCCATGTATCTCCTGAATATAAACACGCCGCAGCAAGAGCAGGTGCCGGCCGGAACGCCGGGCGCCTACGACCAGTTTACTGCCTTCAACAATACGTATACGGGACTATCCGCCAGTATCGGAGCTACATGGCAATTTCCGGGTCATCAATATGTAAAGCTAAATCTTGCCAAATCCTATCGCGCCCCTTCCATCAATGAACTGACCAGCAATGAACTGTCGCCGGGTTCCAATGCCTATGAATTAGGCAACCTCAACCTCAAAGCGGAGCATGGATATGAGATCGATTTTGCTTATGGAAATAACGGACCGGATGTCAATTATGAATTGGGTGGTTATTACAATTATATCAACAACTTCATATTNNGCTTGGCAGTGTAAATGGCGGCGATTCCATCCTGGTAGGGCAACCTGTCTTTCAATATGTGGCCAATAACGCAATTAGCGCCGGTATCACTGCCACTTTGAATATCCATCCTTCCGCTGTCAGCTGGTTGGAATGGAACAATGGTTTTACTTATTCCTATTCCTATTTTCCCGGGCAGACCGATTCCACACAACATATTCCCTTTACACCTGCCCCGCGGTGGACTTCTACGCTCAAATTCAGGCTGAACGATCAACACCATTCGGTTCTGAGCGGGGCGTATGTGTATTTCGGATTGGCGAAATACTGGGCGCAGAATAATATTTACAGCGCCTTGTATACAGAGTTACCTTCTTTTGCCTACACATTATTTAATACGGGGATCGGGATGAATTTTGTGAACCCTATAAACAAACATGTAGTTTGCTCCTTCATGGTCAACTGTACCAACCTGTTCAATATTGCCTACGTAGATCATCTAAGCCACAATCAATATTTTTTGGCCTACAACGGAGGCACTATAGCTACAGTTACTCAACAGAGCCAGGGCATCTATAATATGGGCAGGAATATCGGGCTCAAACTGGTTGTCCCTTTCGATTTTACGCACAGCAAATAAAAGCCAGGGGGGCTCCCCCATCCGGGAGCCCCTTCAAAAAAATACTTACCTTTACTATTATGGCAAATCTTTGCGAACACTTAACCGCTATCACCGACGTCAAGACCGCCAAAGAATACGTCTGTGAGGAATGCGTCAGGCTTCACAAGAAATGGCTGCATCTGCGCACCTGTCAGACTTGCGGCGTTACGCTTTGCTGCGACGACTCACCGCAAAAACATATGACGGCGCATTATCATAAAACACACCACCCGGTGATATCTTCGGCAGAGCCCGGCGAAAGATGGCTTTGGTGTTATCCGGACAAGGAGATAGCTGAATATTAACCAGCCGACTATTGACTCAGGATTTTAGCGCCCTATCCCTGCGCAAAGCCGTCACCTGGATCTCTATTTTCATTTTCGGATCAGCCAGACCGGCTGAGATCATCGTGGCCGCCGGACGTATAGTACCGAAATATTGGCGCAGGACCGGCCAGCACGCCGGAAAATCCTTTGCATCGGGAAGGATATACATGACGCGGACGACGTCTTCCAGACTGGCGTTGGCCTCCTGTAAGGCAGATTGGATATTTTTCAGGCACTGTTCGGCCTGTTCGGCGACATTTTCGGAAATAGTCATCGTGGCGTAATCAAAACCCGTCGTACCGGATACGAAGACCCAATCACCATCGACGACTGCCCTTGAATATCCTATCTGTTCTTCAAAAACGGAGCCTGAGCTGATTAAATAGCGACTCATCAATCTATTTTTACACTTTCACAAAGTACGATTTTCGAATCGTTTCATAAAATCAGTATATTAACGCTATGAAAAAATCCGCTATCATGGCAAATAAAAATAAACAACCGATCGAAATAACCCCCCTCTCCAAACTCAAAAAGGAAATGCAGACCACACTGCACAGACATGCGTATTACGAGATAATGATCATTTTATCAGGCAAAACCAAACAGACGGTAGATTTCAAACGCTACGACGTAAAAGCAAAAGAAATACTGATCATTTCGAACGGATGTCTTCACCAGGGAGGCTTTGGAGAAAGGTTGGAAGGTTTTACAATAACATTTACATCGGATTTTTTCTCAAAGGAACAGTTCGAATATTTATCGCAGCTTGAAATATTCAATGCTTCCTACAATTCCAGCCGCATTACATTTGACGCCGGTGGGTGGAGCAAAGTCACGACGATATTCACCGCTTTGAAACAAGAGTATTTTTCAGCAGCCGGAACGCCGGACAAAAGCACTCTCTGTTTTTTGTTGCTGGCATTCGCTTCGAAAGTCAACGAATACGCCGACCGGAGTGATCACAGCAATCCAAACCAGACAGACACTGTAAAATCATTCTTTTCTCTGCTGGAAAGATATTTTAAAGAATCCCACGACGTTAATTTTTACGCCTCGAGACTGAATGTATCTTCAAAAAGGCTGACACAGGCTCTAACGAAAGCTACCAGCATGACTACATCGCAGGCTATTAATAATAGATTGATCATCGAAGCAAAAAGAGATTTGTCTTTTTCAAGCAAGTCAATAGAGGAAATCGCCTTCGACCTGGGCTTCGATGATCAACGCTATTTTTCTAAGTTCTTTAAGAAATTCACCGCCGCAACCCCGCAGAATTTCCGAAAAGCCTATGCGGAGTATTAGGTTTGAAATTACGATATTTTATAATTTCATAAATTGTAGGAAGAATTTTGTTTTTTCATCGCTGTTTTGGAAAATTGTGCTTATAGTTGCTGAATTCGATAGACAATTGTACTTTGTCGGCTTATAATATGTCATATTCTGACGGTGAGTTAATGGAACTGCTGCGAAGCGGCAATGAAGCGGCATTCACGGATCTGTACAGGCGGTATTGGGACCGGCTATACGTTATTGCTTCGCATACGCTTGGCTCACAGGAAGCGGAAGAGGCGGTCCACGACGTTTTTTTGAGAATATGGAAAATGCGGGATACGATAGTTATCCGCGAAACCCTTCAGCAATACCTGGCCGCCGCTATCAAGTATGAGGTCATTAACCGACTGCGTAAACAGGCCCGCCGCCGGCAGTTATTCAATCGCCTGGAACAAGGACCTGTCGTTAGCAATGATTCTACGGAGGAGTTCATCCGGGAAAAAGAACTGATCGCGGAGTTGGAAACCACGATACGCGCCTTACCCGAAAAATGCCAGATCGTTTTCAGGCTGAGCCGGGGGCAAGGTTATTCCCACCGGGAAATTGCAAAAAAGCTGGATTTGTCCGAAAATACCGTCGAATCCCGGAGCTTGGTTTCAGGAATTCCCTTATTAATCAGGGCTTCGACGTGGACACGGTCTCGGTTTCCGCCGGTGCCATCGATACCGGGCTTACTGCCTTGGTGATCGCCGATCCTAAAACCGCTTTTATGGAGGCG
>PMUF01000001.1 GCA_003167015.1 Chitinophagaceae bacterium
GGTCGGGCAGGACAGGAATGGGGGCGCCTGGCAGCGGCTCGCCGGTGATATCGGAGATGGGGGTGAAGCCGGGGGCGGATGCGGCGGCGGGGCCTGAGGGGTCGGCAGAGGCGGCGGCGGACGCGGGCGGGGCTGGATCGACGCAGCTCAATCCGCCCTGCTGGGCGATGATCAGATTAACCGCGCGGCAAATACTTTCATCATCGACGCCGACGGCGACGATATTGTGACTATCATGGGCAACCGAAGACGCGAGGGCGCCTCTTTGGAGGCCGAAATTGCGGATGAAGGATTTCGCTACCGGTATATTAGGCTGGTATCTGTTGACGACGACGATCTTCAAAATATCTTTTTCGGGGTTGCTGTGGAGGCGGCCATGGGCGGGTAGGGTATCGGCTACGGGCACAACGAGTTTATTGGTGATCAGCTGGCCGTCGAGCGCCTCTATCACATAGACCTGCTCTACATTCTCTTCCTCTCCCCACTTGTCGAGGGGATAAGCGAAGTCTTCGGGCGTATGGGGATTGCAATTGAACTGGTTGATCGGGCTGGCGGTGAGCAGCGAGCTGGCGGTCGTCGGGGACGGAGAGGCCGCGAGTGTCGTCGAGGCGATATGGGACACGCCGGTACGGGCGACAAGGGTACCTTTAATATAGGTCTGCAATACCTTGAAATGCTGCAGGTCTTCGACGACGATGAAATCGGCGCTGTCGCCGGGCCGCAAAAGACCTGATTCCAGCCCATAATGTACGACGGGATTGATACAGGCCGCCTTCAGCACCTTGAACACGTCGATGCCTTTGGCGACGGCGCGGGCGCAGAGGCGGTCGATATGGCCGGCGACGAGGCTGTCGGGGTGTTTGTCGTCACTGCAGAACATCATCTGGTCGGACCAGTCGTTCAGCAAACCGATGAGGGCCTCGAAATTCTTTGCGGCGCTGCCTTCGCGGATGAGGATTTTCATCCCCAGCTGCAGTTTGTCGAGGGCTTCTTCGGCGGTGAAACATTCATGGTCGGTGCTGATACCGGCTGCGATATATTCCCGGGCCTGCTGGCCGCGGAGGCCGGGGGCGTGGCCGTCGATAGGCTTGCCTAAGCGTTGGGCAGCGGCTATTTTTTCTATCACCTCGGGGTCTTTGTGGAGGACGCCGGGGAAGTTCATCATTTCGCTCAAATATTTTATTTCGGGGCGGGAGAGCAGCTCTTCCACCTTTTTGGCGTCGAGGGTGGCTCCGGCGGTCTCGAAACGGGTAGCGGGAACGCAGCTGGGGGCGCCGAAATTGAAGTGGAAGGGCACGGAATGACCGTTGCGGATCATGAATTCCACGCCGGGGAGGCCGCAGACGTTGGCGATCTCGTGGGGATCGGAGACGGTAGCGACGGTCCCGTGGACGACGGCCAGGCGGGCGAATTCGGAGGGGATGAGGAGGGAGCTTTCGATATGGACGTGGGCGTCGATGAAGCCGGGGAGGATGAATGGGCCGGCGGCGGGTGCGGCGGCATGGGGATCGGAGGAGGCGGGTGCGGCTGCGGCGTCGGCGGGCAGGGCTTCGACCGCTTTGATCATTCCATCCTCTATGGTGACCGCCGCGGGGTATATGTTTTGCTGAAGGATGTCTACTAACCGACCGATGATCTGCATACTCACGAATTGAAATTAAACACGAATTAACGCTAAATTTGAGAGACGTGCGATACTAATCTTTTAAGGTCGTATTTTAGCGGCTGTAGATAAACCCTATTATATGCAACTATCGCGTATCCTTTTCCTATCCTTCACCTGTCTGCTGGGGCTAATGGCGGACATCCACGGCCAGTCGGCTCAGGACATTGTCAACAAGTATCTTACGGCGTTGGGTGGCAAGGAGAAATTACAGTCAATGAATTCGCTCTATCGTGAAGGTGTAGCTGTTTTAGACGATGGCGCGCAGATCATGGTCAAAACCTGGCGCGTCTATGACCGGCTGTACAGGGAAGAGCTGTCGTCGGTGACGGGCAAGCTGGTGATCATCGCGACCCCGAGCAGGGGGTGGATCTCCGTGCCTGGTAGCGGCGGTCTTTTCAAGCCGCTGACCTCCGAGCAGTTCAAGTCGCTGGTACCGGAGATCGATCCGGCGGGTCCGTTGGTGGACTATAACCAGAAAGGTAATAAGATCGAGATGGCGGGCAGGGACACCGTCGGGGGCCACCCCTGCTATATGATCAAAATCTATTTTCCCTCGGGCAATTCCGCCATCTACTCCATCGACGCGAAGACCTATTATGTCCTGCGGACGGCCTACCGGGGTACGACGGTGATGGGGGCTATCTTTCCGGATGAGTCGCCGCTGAATAAGCAGACGGCTACACCGGTAGGGCAGGTCACCACGGAATTCAGCGATTATAAGATCATCCCGGGGGGCTATATTTTCCCTTATACGATCTCGCTGAGCCCGTATGGCGCGAAGGTCAGCATCAAAAAGGTCGAGGTGAACGGGAATGTGGATGCGGACGCCTTGAGCCGGCCGAAATAGGCCTGCGGGCGGGGGACGGCTNNCACCGCGTAGCGCCGCCCGGCCGCGCACCTTGCTAGCGGCCGCCCCAAATTCCACATAATAATTTCCGTAATGTTACGTTAGATGACCGGAGAACTCCGTGTCCTCCATCCTATATAAAAACCAATGCCCGTCTTCTTATGAACAAAAAGAGCGTAGTATTCCTCTTCGGAATCCTCATGTGCCTGACTGCTGCATCCCAATCATTCATCGGGTATGGTTACGACAATTATTCGGGCGTCAATGGCGTGCTGCTGAACCCGGCTACCCTGGCGGACAGTAAATACAAAGTCAACGTCAACATCTTAGCGGTCAGTGCATACGCGGGCACGAATACCTACGAGCTGGACCGGAGCAAACTCTTCGGACTGCATTTTTCGAACCTCTCGGAAGGCAATGGCTACTATAAAGCCCCGAACACAGACTACAAATACGCCTATTTCAATACGGATATCCTCGGCCCTTCGGCGATGGTGAGTCTGACGCCGAAAGATGCGTTCGGCATCGTGACCCGGATGCGGACTGTCGGGAATGAATACAATCTCAGCAATTCCCTGTTCCAGCTTCTCGGCAACCCCAATCCCGACTTCTATAACACGAATATCATTAACCGAAGCTTGCAGATGAAGGTCAACGCCTTTGCGGAAGTAGGTGTTTCTTACGGCCGGGTGCTGATGAAGGATGACCATTCTGAGCTGAAGATCGGCATCACGGGCAAGTATATCGCCGGATTGGCCTACGGCAGCGTGTCGACGGGCCCGATGACGGTCAATATCGACCCGCAGAATAACATCGAGCAGCTGACGGGCAATGTGACGGCACAGTTCTCCTCTAACCTGGACAACCTTGGCAGCGGCGGCAGCGACGGTTTCCGGGACGCGCTGAACGACCGCAGCGGTAACGGCTGGGGCCTGGACCTGGGGCTTATCTACGAACTGAAGGCATCGGGCGACCCTACGCAGGACAAGCTGCGACTGGGTTTCAGCATCACTGACCTGGGCCAGATGAAGTACAATAACTCACCTGACGGGGCCACCTATTCGATGAATGTCGACGGCCACAATACGAGCGAGCTGGAGAAACAAAGCAACGAGACTTTCAACGATTATTTCAACCGGCTGAAGACGAACGGGCTGATCACGGCGATCAGCGGCACGAATACCGCCGTCGTCAAGCTGCCGACGGCGGTACACCTGAATGCGGATTATGAAATTTACAAACGCCTTTATATCAACGCGGACATATTGCTGAACATGCTGGCGACGAGCAATCCGGTCAGTCCGAACTACATCACCACGGTGACGGTGACGCCGCGGTTGGAGAAGAAGTGGTTTAGCATCTATTCACCGGTGAGCTATAACGCGGAGGGGCAGGTGAACTGGGGTGCAGGAGTACGCTTGGGGCCTTTGTTTGTTGGCAGCGGTTCTGTCCTGTCGAGCCTCATGAAGCAGAAGATCCAGACGGCGGATGCGCATGTGGGCCTGACGATCCCGATCTTCCAGCACGGCAAAACGAAAGAGGACAAACATAAGAAGACCGACACTGTTTACCAGAAGGGAATGTTCAGTGACCGCGACGGCGACGGTGTGGTGGATGCGAAGGATGAGTGCCCGGATAGTGCGGGCCCGATCAAGCTGCTCGGTTGTCCTGACAGGGATGGCGACGGGGTACCGGACATTAAAGACAGCTGTCCGGATGTGCCGGGGTCGGTCAACTTCCACGGGTGTCCCGCTCCCGATACTGACGGCGATTCGGTCAACGATGACGATGATAAGTGTCCGTTGGTGAAAGGTGTCAAATCGAATTATGGTTGTCCGCCGATCAACCCGGTGCTGATCACCCGCGTGAACCACGCGGCGGAGCGGATCTTCTTTGTCCGGGCGAAGGCGACGATTGAGGATATTTCCTTGCCGGAACTGGACAGGGTGGTGGCGATCCTTCAATCTGACTCCACGCTGCGGCTGCGGATCGAGGGGTATACGGACAGTGAGGGTACGGATGAGCGTGAGCTGAAGCTGTCGACGCGGCGGGCCGAGGCGGTAGAGCGCTACATGATGAAGCAGGGGATTGCGGTGACGCGGCTGGACTTTATCGGCTATGGGAAGGCGAAGCCGATTGCGACGAATGATACGGATGAGGGCAGGGCGAAGAACCGGCGCGTGGAGATGGTGCTGATGAATTATCCGAAAGATAAGCCGCGCGTGGCGCCGACGACAAAATAGAACCGCTACTACACCTGAATCAATAAGCACTGGCTGGCGTCGAGAGGCGTCAGCCTTTTTTTTGCGAGGGCGCTTAGGGATGGGCGGCGGGCGGGCCGACGGGGGCGGTGGGCGGCGCGACGGTCTCCTCCAATTCTTCGAGCAGGGCGATCTGTGCGGGATTGATGATGGACCTGGCGGCGGCGAGCGTGAACCAACCGCCTTTATCGACCTCGGGGTAGGTCTTTTGCTTCCCGGAGTGGCGGGGCCATTCGATCTCGAATGTATTGCTGGTGATGGCGGCGGGGTCGAGGTTGCCGGGGAGGGCCCAGGCAAAGATACGCTTGCCTCCTTTTTGCCGGACAGGGCTCAGGGGCAGGAAATGTCCTTTCAGGGAGAAGCCGGTCTCTTCGCGGAATTCGCGGATGGCGGCATCGAGCGCGGGTTCTTCATTTTCAAATTCTCC
The DNA here is from genome assembly GCA_003167015.1 of Chitinophagaceae bacterium. Classification (GTDB taxonomy): domain Bacteria; phylum Bacteroidota; class Bacteroidia; order Chitinophagales; family Chitinophagaceae; genus Puia. The sequence continues at coordinate 5,202 of PMUF01000001.1, forward strand.
TTTCGGTATGGTCCAGCAGCCGGCGTCCTTGTTTTTCCAGAAGGGGCCGCCGGGGTGGACAAGAAATACTTCAAGTGAGCCGGCAGTCCACCGGTAGAGGAGGATGCCGGCAGACTGGGCTCTGGTCATGGGCAGGTGTGTTAAAAGGGTCAGGGATAACCCGTTCAAATAACCGGCCAAATTTAGCGTTCTTTGTATATTACGGCCAATGACTCGCGCCGGGATGGGGCCTTACGGCCCGATGGCTGAGCGGGGTGACCCTGAGACCTATGACCAAAACATCGCTACTCATTATCCTATTCACTGGCTACTGCCTATCACTTACAGGCCAGGTCAGGAAGCTAGCGCTTCTGGTATCGGCCGTATCCCTGTCGGGCCCGAACACAACGCTGGCGCTTCTGGGATCGACCGGTCC
>PMUF01000576.1 GCA_003167015.1 Chitinophagaceae bacterium
ACGAGCGGCGGCTGGAACTGGCAACAGAAGGCCATCGCTGGTATGACCTCGTACGGACAGGTCAGGCCGCTACTGTTCTGGCCTTCAAAGGTTTCAAGAGCGGAGTGAATGACAAGCTGCCGATTCCGTTGGCAGAATTGAATAATACGAAGCTGGTACAGAATCCGGGTTACTAAGCCCGTTCTATTCCTTCATTCAAAAAATCTAATGTATGCGTTTGCAAAAAAATATGCTTTGGTCGGGTTCGCTGCTCATGATATGCGCCACGACAGCACTCATTTATGGCTGTTCAAAAAACGACAAGGCCTCATTGGGCGCCAAGCCCGCGGCCAGTTTCACGGTCCTCGGCGGCGGTGACTCCAACAGCGTCACGCTCGTCAGTACGACGGCAACACCCTCTATTCCTTATTGGAACATCCCCGCTACGGGCCAGCAGCTGAAAGGCGACACGGCCAGTGTGCGGTTCACCTTCGCGGGAACCTATTCCGTACAGCTCCTCGCCGACGGCGCCGGCGGCCTCGACTCTGTCTCCCAGCAGGTCACGATCAATCAGAATGACCCGAATGCCTGTGACGGCACCGTGATCGGCTACCTGACGGGCTGCGGCTCCAAGGTCTGGAAGCTGGCGCCGATTGCCGCTGCGGAAGGCGTCGGCCCGGCAATGGGAAACACCACCTGGTGGGGCAATGGCGCTGCCGAACCGACGGGCGACAGGGTCTGTGACTGGGATGACACCTGGACCTTTAATTTCAATGCACAGCAGACAATGGTCTACAACAATAACGGCACCTTCTACACGAATGCTGCGGAAGGCAACGAAGGGCTGAACGGAGCATCGACCTGCGATGTCAACTCGGACCTTCCCGCCAACCAGGCAGCCTGGGCGTCCGGAAATTTTACCTACCTCATCGTACCAAATGCCGGTGTGAACAGCCTGGGCCAGATCACCCTCAATGGGACGGGCGCACATATCGGATTGCCCGAGGAGGCCAACAACGAGGTACTGACCTCCGCTTCCGTATCGTCCGTGACCTATGATATCGTATCGATGACCCCTAATGGCGGTGGCACGGGTCATGACCAGCTGGTGCTGGGTATCGATGCCGGCGGCGGCGTCTACTGGACCTGGACCCTATGGAGTTACTAAAAAAAAGTCGTAATGAAACAATTCACTCTCTTCACTGGCTGTCTGGCAGGGGCGATTTTTGCGCTTTCCTGTCAGAAGTCAGGGTCGGGCGGCGGGAGTCAGCAAAAGACTTCCGCCGTTGTTCCGGCTATCAGCATCAACAGTGTCACACAAATACGGGATACAAGCACCACGAGCACCTATATCTTTGCTGTTTCTCTTAGTCAGCAGACGACGGATACCGTCACCGTCCAGTACCAGACGGCCGATAGCAGCGCTTTTGCCGGGAAAGACTATACGGCGACGTCAGGCTCTCTCGTATTCCTGCCGGGCAGTTCGGTCCAGGCTCTCAGGATATCGGTGACGCCGAACGACCTGCGATCTGCCAATACCATCTTCCTGGTGAAGCTCAGCAATCCGGTCAATGGGACGCTCAGTACACCGGAGGGCGATGGCATCATCCAGAATGAAGGCAATAACCTGGGTACGGATACGACCGGCTACCAGACCCCCACCAGTTATGTCGGCTACAACTTGACGTGGAGCGATGAGTTCACCGAATCTTCAATCAACACCAATGACTGGCAATACAACTGGGGCAACGGCGGCTGGGGTAATGATGAGTTGGAATGCTATACGGATTCCAATGCCTCTATCGCCAATGGTTACCTGGTGATCCAGGCGAAACAGCAGACCGTGACGTACAACGGCGTAAGCAGCAACTACACCTCTACCCGGATGAATACCGCCGGTAAGTTCAGCTTTCAGTACGGTCGGGTCGATATCCGGGCTAAGTTACCGGTGAAACCGGGAATGTGGCCTGCCCTGTGGTTCCTGGGCAACAATTTCGGTACGGTGGGCTGGCCGGCTTGCGGTGAGACGGACCTGATGGAGCTGGTAGGTAGTAACCCGCACCTGGTCACCGGTTCGATTCATTGGGAGGAGGCCGGAAACCAGGAAGGAACGCTCAACAATACCTACATTTTGCCAAACGGGGCCGACTATTCGCAAAAATTCCATGTGTTCAGCCTCGTATGGACACCCACCCAGAACACCATGTATGTCGATGACATGCCGTACATGACCGAGTCCAGCACCAGCATTTCCAGCGGGACATGGCCATTCAATCAGCCGCAGTTCCTGATTATGAATGTGGCGGTTGGTGGCGATTGGCCGGGTCCGCCGACAACGGCGACGGTGTTCCCGGAGAGTATGTATGTGGATTATGTGCGCGTTTTCCAGTAACTTGATAACAATTCAAACAATGAAACAACTATTACTGATAATAGCAGCGGCGATCGGCCTGACGGCAACCCTGTCTCATTTTCCGCATCCGCTTACCGCCAAGGTCGCGCCCCCTGCCCCGGCCAAAGTCGTTTTCTTTGACGACTTCAGCACCGGCCGCCTCGACCGCAGCAAGTGGAATGTAGAAATCACCGGCATGCACGTCAACAACGAATTGCAGGCTTATGTCGATTCAGCCAAAACCCTTTACGAAGAAAATGGATCATTGGTGATCCAACCCGCGTATGCGCCGGGTTTTGTAACGAAGGATGGACAAAAATTCGATTTCATTTCCGGGCGGATCAATACCCGTGATAAATTTGACTTCAAATATGGTAGGGCCGAAGCGCGCATCCGTCTCGATAGCGGCGCCGGGCTCTGGCCGGCATGGTGGATGCTGGGCTATGGGGATTGGCCGGCCTGCGGAGAGACCGATATCATGGAATTCGTCGGCGAGCATGACTGGGCCAGCGCAGCTGTGCATGGCCCCCATTATAGCGGCGAAACCCCCTTTGTCAATCGGTACTATTTTCCTTCCGGTCACGACGTCCGGCAATGGCACACTTACGCTGTCGACTGGACGCCCGACAGCCTCCTTTTCAGCTATGATGGCAACACGGTGTTCCGCCTCACCCGTGCAATGGCCAACAATTACGGGCCCTGGGCTTTTGATCAGAAACAATTCCTGATCCTTAACTTCGCCCTCGGCGGAGCCTACCCCGTCAAGATCAACGGTGTGAAAAGCCCCTATTACGGTTTGCCCGACACGACAGTGGAGATGATCAGACAGCAGAAAGCCAAAATGTATGTGGATTGGGTCAGGGTCACCCAATATTCCTCGTCCTCTCAATAACCCAGGTAGCCAATATCAAAATCAAATTGGAAGTTGACAAAGGGCCGCCGCTAGGTTTTGATACAGAAGAAAAGCTACTCACCCGTCCCTTCTCCTTTTATGTAAAATGTTTTACTCTACCCGATCTGTTCGCCGGCAAAATGCAATGCTTTGCTATTTCGCAAATGGCAGAACAATGTCAAAGGAAGGGACTGGTATGACATGGAGTGGTATATCAAAAAGGGAATTCCCCTCAACCTCTCCCATTTTTTACAGCGTTCCATCGGAAGCGGAAATTGGAAAAAAAATACGATGACCGAAGCTGAATTCAGAGATCTGTTAAACAATAAAATTGACTCCGTGAATATGGATAGGGTAAAGGAGGATATAAGTCGATTTATTCCAGACCAGGACCGCTTAAGAATCTGGTCCCCGCAATATTTTCACGACTTGGCTGAGAAGCTAAAAATTCAGTAACTTCACTCTACAACTCGCCGATATGCGCATACTATTGTCGCTCATCATATTGACAACTTTTCTCTCCACGCAGGCGCAGTCATATTCACCCGGCCATAGCCTGGCATTGGGATATACCCCGTGGCAACCTTTTGTGCCGTCCGTCGCCCTGGGCAACAGCGATCTGAGTAAAAAATGGGAAGTGAGACCGTATGCCAGTCTCCAGATGGGATATGCCTTTTTCCATGGAGGAGTATCTTATTTGTCCGTCCCGGTAGGAGTTGCGTTATTTCATCCCCTGACTAACAACATCTCCGCTTTTACAGGCGTGTCTGCCGCACCGGTCGCTTTCAGCATGAACCGGTTGTACACCGATCCCGCCGCAAACGCAAATTTCTCCAGACCCTATGGCCTCGGACTGAATGCCGGAGTACAGGCAGGTCTGATCTACACCAACGATGCAAAGACCTTTTCCATTTCGGGCAGCGTTGAGCTGCAAAGAGGCAGTTATCCCGTCTATCCGTCGACCTTAGCTTCTCCGGAAAATAAGATAAAGTATCACAATTAAAACCAGTGTGCCAATTCCAATATACATTTTGATCAGTTTTTATGATGAAGCGTTTTCGCAATTCATTGACTAATGAAAGGGGAAAAAGTGTGCCACATCTGAAAAGCGCTAAAACTAGCCGAAAACGCCCGGGAATTGGTATTTATCAACCTTTCAACGTAAAAATCGGGAATATTGTCTACACCCCATTAATTATCATTGGCAGTCCAGTCATCCGAAGTCGAAGTGCTCCCCGCAATATTTTCTACGGTGATCGCAGTGAACGTAAAGCTTACATCTTCCATTTCATGAGCACTGGCATTGGAATGACCCGTATTCGGTTGTTTTGTCCGCGAAGCCACCTTTACTATAGTCGCGTTCGTCAGCGTAACAATCTTATACCTTGTAGGGTCACCCGGCTTGAATACCTTAAAAACAACCTTTGGTAACACTTCCTTGGTGTTTACACACTCCTGGAAAAGATTGGGTGAAGCGCCATCCCTTTCCCTCCCTATCGTGATCGTATGCCCTTTTGCCGATCCTACATTCTTTGTCGTGATAGCCATGATCGAAGCCAGATCCTGGGCGGTACCCGTGAACTTCGTACGTGAACCCTGGATATCGATGCTGCCGCCGCCAGACTGTGCCATAAGAAGACCCGTTCCCAGGCTTAACACCAGCAACAGGGTCGCCGATAATAATCGTGTTTGCATAAT
>PMUF01000261.1:0-335 GCA_003167015.1 Chitinophagaceae bacterium
AGCGTAGCGGCGATCGACGGGCTCATCGAAGAGTGGAAACGTCAGCATGCTCCGCTGTACGACTTTACGGCAGCGGACGGCATCAGCCATACGATATGGCGGATAGACGATGACAAAACAATTGCCGCTATCAGTCATCTTTTCGCTGTCGACGTGCCGGCCACTTATATTGCCGACGGCCATCACCGGGCTGCATCGGCCGCCAAAGTCAGGCATGCGCTGGGCGCCAGTGCCTCAACTGCTGCCGTATATTTCCTCACGACTCTTTTCCCTTCCTCGCAATTACACATCCTGGACTATAACCGGCTGGTGCATGACCTCAACGGACATAGCGT
>PMUF01000261.1:356-9692 GCA_003167015.1 Chitinophagaceae bacterium
ACCGATCCGATCGGTATCCTGGATGTTACTATCCTGCAGAAAAATGTGCTGGACAAATTGCTGGCGATCAAAGATCCGCGGACGGACAAACGCATTGAATTTGTCGGCGGCATCCGCGGGCTGGGGGAACTGGAGAAAAGGGTTGATAGCGGGGAAATGAAAGCTGCCTTCAGTCTGTATCCGGTTAGTATTCAGCAATTGTTCGATATAGCGGACAGCGGTCAGGTCATGCCGCCGAAGAGCACCTGGTTCGAGCCTAAATTGCGCGACGGGCTGCTGACGCATCTTATTTGAAACAAAAGCTGCCTCCGGCGGCATCATCAAAAATCAATCGCATGAACAGGATCTGCCTTTTTCTCGTCTTCCTGACCCTTACTCAGCTGGCTGCCTTTTCCCAATCGACTGATAACAAAACGCCGCAGGAGACGGCCAGGGCCTTTACACGGCAAGGGGACTACAGCAATGCGCTGGTGGTGCTGAACGAAGCGTTGAAAAAAGACCCGCAGAACCTCGAACTACAGAAGGACATCGCCTTCAACTATTACATGGAAAAGGAGTATGACCAGGGGATCGCGACGGCTAAAGCGATCATCGAAAGGCCTGATGCGGATGTGACCTCCTACCAGATCCTTGCCATGATCTATAAGGCTATCGGGGACATGAAAGAATCTGAAAAGCTGTATAAGGCTGGTATCAAGCGATTTCCGCGGAGCGGAGTCCTTTACAGTGAATATGGCGAGATGATGTGGGCCAAGCAGTATAATGATGAGGCTATCAAAGCATTCGAGAAGGGCATCGAGATCGATCCGAACTATTCGGGCAATTATTATAATGCGGCCCGGTACTATTTTGACACGAAGGACAAGATCTGGGGGATGGTGTACGGTGAAATCTTCTTAAACCTGGAAAGCTACAGCAAACGGACGGCAGAAATAAAAGAACTGTTGCTGGAAGCCTACAAGAAGTTTTTTACAGATGCCAATATAGGAAAGAACCAGGATGCGAAAAGCCCGTTTATAGGGGCTTATCTGAACATCATCAACCAGCTGGGATTCACCGTTGCGGGGGGCATTACGACCGAGTCGCTGACCGTCTTACGCACCAAATTCATTATCAACTGGTTCCAAACATACCCCACAAATTTCCCCTTCCGCCTGTTCGATTATCAGCGCCAGCTGCTGAAAGACGGTATGTTCGACGCCTACAATCAGTGGTTGTTCGGCTCGACCGAGAACCTAACGGTATTTCAGGCCTGGTGCACTGCGCACAGCGATGAATATTCGCGTTTTATCGATTTCCAAAAGGGAAGGATTTTTAAACTGCCGGAAGGGCAATATTACCAGGTAGCGGTGAAGTAGGCGGGGGTTGGCGGTTCCTCGATTTTTCACTAATTTGACGGCGGATCCCGCGTAGCCTGATCCTTTAAACAATGACTATGACTGAACCTAAACGGTTATTCGATTGCTTGTCGATGCACTTAGATAAGGCCCCCCTGCCGGATATGCTGTGCGGGAAGGAGAACGGCAAATGGAAGTCCTATTCCAGTAAAGAAGTAGCCGATACAATCTATAAATTAAGCACAGGCCTGCTGCGGTCAGGCATTTCCGGCGTGGACCGGACGGTAGAAGGGATAGACAAGGTGGCGATCGTGTCGAAAAACCGCCCGGAATGGATCATGCTGGACCTGGCGGTGCAGCAAACGGGCGCTGTCCTGGCGCCAATCTACCCGACTATCACGGTCGGGGAACTGGAATTCATCCTCAACGACGCCCAGGTAAAGGTCATCTTCGTCAATGATGCCGAGCTTTTTCACAAGGTGCTGAGCATCCGTGACCGGGTGCCCAGCCTGAAGGACATCTATACCTTCGAGCACGTCGAGCATGCCCGGCATTGGAAAGAGCTGTTGTCCACCCCCACCCCCGAAGAGGCGGAGCGGCTTACGCGCATCCGGGAAAGCATCGGGGAAAAGGACCTGGCGACGATCATTTATACTTCCGGCACGACGGGCACTCCCAAGGGAGTGATGCTGTCGCATGAAAATATCATCAGCAACGTCAAAGCCTGCATCCCCTGTCTGCCACGGGGCGTCGACCGGGTGCTGAGCTTTCTGCCGCTCAATCATATTTACGAGCGGATGCTCACCTATCTCTATCTCTACAACAACAGCCCAATCTATTATGCCGAGAGCATGGACACCATCGGGGAAAACCTGAAGGAGGTGAAACCGGCGATGTTCGTCACGGTACCGCGTCTGCTGGAGAAAGTGTATGACCGGATCATGGCAAAAGGGGCAGAGCTGACGGGCGTGAAGAAAAAGCTGTTCTTCTGGGCGCACGGGGTGGCCGCGCGCTATGAGATCGACCGGCCGATGGGGGCCTGGTACAACCTGCAATTGTCGCTGGCCAATAAACTGATCTTCAGCAAATGGCGGGAGGCGCTGGGGAATAATGTCGTAGCCATCGCGAGCGGCGGCGCGGCCTGCCAGGTCAGGCTGATCCGGATCTTCACGGCCGCGAAGATCCCCATTCTGGAAGGATACGGACTTACGGAAACCTCACCGGTGATCAGCGTCAATCGCATGGAACTGGAAAACCGTTCCTTTGGAACGGTGGGACCGCTTATCCCCGGCGTAGAAGTGAAACTGGCGGAAGACGGTGAGATCCTCTGCAAAAGCCCGGGTGTAATGATGGGTTACTATAAGCGTCCTGACCTGACGGCCGAAGTCATCATCGATGGTTGGTTCCATACGGGTGATATCGGCGTCTTTGCTGACGGCAAATTCCTAAAAATTACAGACCGCAAAAAAGAGCTGTTCAAGACCAGCGGCGGGAAATATGTTGCTCCGCTGGCGATCGAAAGCAAATTAAAAGAGTCTCCCTTTATCGAGCAGATCATGGTCGTAGGGCCGGAAAGGAAATTTGTCGGCGCTCTGATCGTGCCCGCCTTCCAGCACCTGAAAGAATGGTGTAAACAGCATGGTGTTACCGCGGATGCCAACGAGCAGATCATCGGCGATAAGAAAGTACATGCTTTCTACCAGGAGATCGTAGAAAGCTATAATAAATATTTCAGCCATACGGAGCAGATCAAAAAATTCGAACTGCTGCCGCAGGAGTGGACCATCGAAACGGGCGAGATGACGCCGAAGCTGAGTCTGCGCCGGAAGGTGGTGACGGAAAAGTTCCACGATCAGATTGAACACATCTATTCAGGCAAATCTTATGCATAAACGGACGCAGTATGCGGGGCGGACATGGATGGCGGGCGGATTGCGGGTGGCCTTTCTGAGCCTGACCTTTCTCTCGTCTGCCGTTTATGCGCAACGGCCTTCCATCAGTGATGCGGAAGCCTTGCAAGCCGGGCATTATATTGACTCTGTAACGAGCAGCGGGAGTCCGGCGGCACTGATTCATTTTATTGACCTTGACAGCCTGCTGGGGCTCGTCCGGCAGCAGTTGCCGGACCTTAATGATCCCGAATTCATGCGGGGATTCAGAAAAGGCTTCCTCGAAACCGGTGGTACATTTGGGGGCCAGTTGGCGTCTACAGCGGCCATGGGCAGCTATCACCTGTTAAGGGAATATGCCAAGGACGGCTGCAGGCACCTGTTGTTCCGCGAGTGGGGAAAGAATGGACTGAATTATCATGACTATGCACTAATAAAAGTGCGGGATTCGATCAAGGCATCGGATGTTTTTGTCTATACGGTCGATGAAAACATCAGCACCACCATAGCTACAATGTCGGCGAGCGTGGCAGGTGTGGATATCGCCAGGTTGTCTGAAACAGATCGCAGTCTCCTGAAGCTCTCGGAGCTCAGGAGCCAAAAAGCATATGCAGCAGCCAAACAAGTTTATGACCAGTTGGACAGGCATGTCCAGGACAGTAAAGCCGTGCAGGTCATCTACATCGGGATCTGTCATCACCTCAGCGATTCACTCTATCATCAGGCGCTGGAGCATTTTGCCGTAGCCTTTCCCGACGCGCCCAGCGTTTACCTGATGATGATCGATGTGTATTACGTGAAAAAAGACTATGATAAGGGTTTGGCGGCCGTGAATAAACTGGACAGTCTTCTGGGAAAGGATGCCTTTTTAGATTTGTACCGTGGAAATTTTTACAAGAAAATGGGCAAAAAGGATGAGGCGCTGAACTGCTACCAGCGGCTTTACCTCAACGATCCGACGGTATCGATCAATACCAGGACCCTGATCATCGCTTATGCCCAGGCCAACAGGTATGATGACGCCAAAAAAGTGATTGGCGAATACAAACAGACAAGTGGCTTCCAGGAGACGGATCTGGATAAAATCTATAGCGCCTTCCCGGCGCTGAAATAGATAGCGATGGGTCATTTTTCCCTAAACTTCAGGAATTGCCATTTACCGTTACCAATGACCAGGAACAGGATCAGGAGCAACAGCACGATGATAGGCAGGGCCAATGCCGAAAAGGGTCTGTACAGGTCGCTGTTGACGAAAAAGATCGCACCCAGCAGGATGGGGATCTGGATCAGGCAGGCGAAGCGGGTCAGGGTGCCAAGGATGAGCAGGATACCGCCGAGGATCTGCGCAAAGGCGATATAATTGCTCATGAGCATGGAGGTGAAAGAGCCAAAGGACATCCGGTTGGTGATGAGATCGAGCATAGTGCCCATATTCATCAGGAAGTCGACTCCTTTATAACAAAGAAAGGCTCCCAGGGCAATCCTGATCAGATCGAGCCATTGGGGATGATGGGCATCGCCCCAGTGTTCAACGCGTTGTACGAGATTCATATGGCATCGTTTAAGTGAATAAAAGAACTTCCTCTTAAATATACGAAAAAAATGTAAATTGGCGAAACGTCACCGCTATATGAAATTCAGCGCCGGTGCATTCCTGCTTATCCTGCTGATTGGGGGCTCTCTTCCGGCCTGTCATTCAAGATCTTCCCATGCTGACATGTTAGCTTTACTGAGCGCCATGCGTGACAGTGAGTCTGTCGCACAGAATCCATTCTATCCCGAGGGCGGTGTCCGCCGGTATGATTCCATGCTGCAAAACGCTGCAGGCATGCAAAATAAGCTGATAGCGCTGACCTTCAAAGCGGACCTGTTGCTGAAGCTGGGCCGGGAGCAGCAGGCCATAGCCGCATTGGACACGGTGGTGGGACTTGCCACTGAGCCGGCGGCCCGGCGGCTGGCGCTGAAAATGATGGCTATCGGCTATATGCGCATGGGCGAACGATCCAACTGCATCAATAACCACAATGCCGAATCCTGCGAATTCCCTATCCGCGGCAGCGGCATTCATTCGAATATCACCGGCTCATCGAAGGCCATTGAGATATACCAGACTTTATTGCGGGAAGACTCTACGGACCTTGCGGCGAGATGGCTGCTGAATATCGCGTATATGACGATCGGGACTTACCCGGACAAAGTGCCTGCCGCATGGCTGATCAAGGGCCTGGATGCCGATACGGCCGGCACGATCAAACCCTTCCTGGAACTGGCGGGAAATACCGGACTGGAGGTCAATAGTATGGCCGGAGGCAGCCTGGTGGAAGATATGGACAACGATGGTCTGCTGGATGTCGTCACCAGCAGCTGGGGACTGGAGGAGGGCATGCAGTACCGGAGAAACAACGGCAACGGGACTTTCACCAATCTTTCGGCACCATCCGGGCTGCATTCGATTACGGGAGGATTGAATATCATGCAGACGGACTATAACAATGACGGGTTGAAGGATATTTTTGTCCTGCGGGGCGCGTGGAAAGGCGCCTATGGACGGGAGCCGGTATCGCTGCTGCGCAATAACGGGGACGGGACTTTTACTGACGTCACGGAAGAAAGCGGATTGCTGCGAACAGAGGGTGGCGCGGCTGGGACGGGCAGCGGCTCTCTGCGGCTGCATCCCACGCAGACGGCAGTCTGGGCGGATTTTAACAATGACGGCTGGCTGGATGTCTTCGTCGGCGCAGAAAGTTCGGGGGATAACGTCTACCCGTGTGAGCTCTTCCTGAATAATAAGAACGGCACCTTTACCGAATGCGCCCTGCCTGCAGGGTGCCAGGTCATCGATTTTGTGAAAGGGGTCACAGCCGCCGACTATAACAATGACGGCTGGCCGGATATCCTGATCGCCAACTGTGAGAACTATAAGTCTCTGGCGCTCTATGCGGCAGCCGACGCCTTGCATCAGCCCATCGGAAAGGCCGGGCGGATCATCCTCTACCGGAATAACCACGACGGCACCTTCACAGATGTATCGGACAGCGCAGGATTGACGCAGGTAGTCTTCGCCATGGGGGCCAATTTCGGAGATATCGACAATGACGGCTATCCCGATATGTATTTCGGGACAGGCAATCCGTTGTATGAATCGGTGATCCCGAATAAGATGTATCGGAATGTGGGTGGGAAAAAATTCGAAGACGTGACGGAGCGTTCGCGTACAGGCAACCTGCAAAAAGGGCATGGGGTCTCTTTTGCGGACATCAACAATGACGGGGATGAGGATATCTACATCAAGATGGGGGGCGCCTTTCCCGGCGACGCCTATCAGAGCCTGCTGTTTGTGAATCCGGGGCAGAATGCGAATCATTGGATCTCTCTCGACCTGCAAGGCGTCAGGTGTAACCGGCCGGCCATCGGCGCCAGGATCAGGTTGTCTTTCCTGGATGGCGGTGTCAGACGGAATGTCTATAAAGACGTCAATTCGGGCGGCAGCTTCGGCGCCAATCCACTGCGGCAGCATATCGGCGTGGGCATGGCCAGCGTAATCGACAGTCTGGAAATCCGATGGCCCGGCACGGGCGTACAGGTGTTCACGAATGTCCCGGTCAATAAATTTTTACGGATACAGGAAGGCCAGGCAACATGGAGTATACTGCCGATAGCCGCCTTCGCCTTTAACAAGACGGCTTTGCCCGACTGTGGGCCTTTACCAGCGCTCCAAGCGTCTTCAGCCCCTCTTCCACCTCCGCATCCCACGGCCGCGCATAACTGATGCGCAGGCAATTGCCGAACTGTCCTTTTGCGGAAAACAACTGACCCGGAGCTACGGAGATCTGGCGCTTCAAAGCCTCCTGGTAAAGGCGGTAGGCATTCAGTTGTTTATCCAGTTCGACCCACAGCACGAATCCACCCTGTGGCCGGGATACTTTGGTCTGCGCCGGGAAATATTGCATGATCCCCTGCACATACCGCAGGCACTGGGTATGGAGGGCCTTGCGTAATTTTTTCAGGTGGTATTCATACCGGCCGATGCCGAGGAAATGGGCAATCGCCTCCTGGGTGAGGGTCGTACCCGACACCGTATGCATCATCTTGATCCTGATCAGTTGCTGGGTAAAGCGGCCGGCGAGAGTCCAACCGATGCGATAACCCGGCGCGAGGGATTTGGACAGGGAACTGCAATACAATACCCAACCTTCTTTATCAAATGACTTACAGGTCTTCGGTCGGTGGCGGCCAAAATATAGTTCGCCATAGATATCGTCTTCGATAAGTGGGATTTTGTACCGGGTGATGAGGTCGACGAGCGCGGCCTTCTTTTCGTCGGGTATCGAACAGCCGAGGGGATTGCCGAAGTTGGTGACGAAGACGCAGGCCTTGACGGGAAATTTCCGGATGAGGGCTTCCAGCTGATCGGGGTCGATGCCGGTGAGGGGATCGGCGGCCATCTCGAGCGCCTTGAGGCCGAGGGATTCGATGACCTGGAAAATGCCGAAATAGGTGGGCTTTTCGATGACTACGGTGTCACCCGGTTTTGTCACGGTCTTGAGGCACATGACTAACGCCTCTATACAACCGGCGGTGACGACTACATCGGCGGCGGTGAATTTGCCTCCCCAGTGGAAGGCGAGGCGGGCCAATTGCCGCCGTAATTCCGGACTGCCCTGGCTGTGCGCATAATGAATGCCCTGGTGGCGGGTAGCGCGCAGGGCATGGACCATGGATTTATTGAGCCGGGCGGCAGGCAGCAGACTAACAGGCGGAGCGGCGACGGAAAAGTTCACAAGGTCGTCGGAAGAAATATCCCGGTAGACGTTAGCGATCATCTCCTGTACGCTGACTTCACTGGCTTCAGGCTCGGGTTCCGGGGCTGCCATCCGCGGCAGGCCTGGCATGCGGCGCATATTGAACCGCACATAGTATCCGGATTTCGGCCTGGCTTCGACGAGTCCTTTGGCCTCGAGGTGGTAGTAGGCCTGGAAGGCGGTGCCCATGCTGATGCCGTATTCCTCGCTGAGCATACGGACGGAGGGCAGCTTGTCGCCGATACGGAGGATCTCGCCCGAGATCATCTTTTCCAATCCTTCTGCCACCTGTATATACAGCGGGTCGGCGGCGGGTTTCTTTTTAGGCATAATGTGTCGTGTATCTGATCTAGTCAAAAATAACAAATCTGCATCTGTTTTTTTATTAAAATCTTCCGGAAATTTGTCTTATACCAATCCTTTTTTTATGACTACTTCACTCTATATCCCTGTGCGCCGTGCTTACCGCAGCCGCCTGGGCGACGTGGACTGGGACAACCTGGAGACGGGCATGTATACGACGGATCACATGCTGATCTGCGACTATGCGGATGGCGGCTGGAAACAACCGGAGATCGTGCCATTCGGAGCTTTTTCGTTGTCGCCGACGACGTTGTGCCTGCACTATGGGCAGACGATCTTCGAAGGTATGAAAGCCTTTCGTACGGTCGATGACCGCATTCACCTTTTCCGGCCGGACAGGCATTATGAACGCATGGTCCGCAGTGCCGAAAGGATGTGCATGCCGGCGCCGCCGCCGGATGTGTTTCATGAAGGATTGCGGCGGCTGGTGGAGGTCGATAAGGAGTGGGTACCCGGGCAGACGGGCGCAGCATTGTACCTGCGACCGTTCATGATCGCGACGGACACGAGGTTTGGGTTGAAGGTCTCGGACAGCTACCGGCTGGCGATCATCTGCCTGCCGTCGATGCCATATTTTGCAAAGGCTGTGCAGGTGAAGATCGAGCAGACCTTTGTGCGGGCCGTCCGGGGTGGTACGGGTTACGCGAAATGCGGCGGAAATTATGGTGGTGCATTTTACGCCGCGCAGCACGCCAGGCAGGAGGGCTATGACCAGGTCATCTGGACCGACGGCGTGCAACATCGTTATATCGAGGAGATCGGGATGATGAATATTTTTTTGGTCATGGGCAGCAGGTTGGTGACGCCGGCACTGACGGACTCGCTGTTGGACGGAGTCACCCGGGACAGCCTGCTGACCCTGGCGTTGCACAAGGGGCTGACCGTTGAAGAGCGGCAGGTGAGTGTCGGCGAATTGAAAGAAGGGCTGGAACGGGGGCAGGTGCG
>PMUF01000416.1 GCA_003167015.1 Chitinophagaceae bacterium
ATCTTTTTGACTTTTCATAGCTTCGTCTAATGATTTTTGAATATATTTTATGTTTTTCACTGCTTCAGGAGTAGTAGATCTTTTCTTAACTTCTTCCAGGTTAGTTAAATCGAATTCTTCAATGCGTTCGTTTATCCACCAAAGGTTTCCAAATGGATCAAGGATTCTACAAACCTTTTCTCCAAACCAAAGAGTTGTGATGTCAGTTACTGATGTTGCTCCGAGTTGCAGTGCTTTTTGGTAAGCCTTTTCAACATCAGCCACATACAAAGTCAAAAAACTCGGAGTAGGGTTCCAACTTTCTCTTGAATCAAAGAGCATTACCATGGCATCTCCTATCTTTACTACTACGTGGATAATTGCCCCATGTTCATTTTTTATTTTGCTGTTCGGAATTTCTTTCGCTTCAAATGCAGTCTTCAAAAATTCGATTAACTTTTCTGAGGATGTAGATATTATCCAAGGGGTTACCGATGTATAACTTTCAGGAATTTTTTTAATTTCTGAAAAAGTGTTGTTTTTTATAGGTTCATGTTTTTGATTGATGCTTTGACTAAGTATACCTTTCATGTTGAATTATTTAGAAGACAAAGGTGAGTATCTGTCAAACAAAAAATATTACACGATTTTAAAGATTAGTTACATGATTCACATACTGAACCCTATGTTTGCCGGAGGCTTACCGGCCCGGAACAACACATTGATATTACCATATCGATCATCCTTTATTCTTGGCCGCGGCATCACACAATCTAGCTCAACGATACTCAACATTTCCGTCAGGCTCAGCCCACAATGCCGGCCGAAAGCGGCAAGCTCACCGACGATGCCCGTCCAAAGGCCATACTTGATAAATAGCTTCATAGAGCGAATGTCTCGAACCAAGCCGCAAAAACCAAAAAAAGGGGGTGGAAAAAGGATGGGGATTCAGGAAAGCGGGAATCTTTGCGTCATTTGGGTGTATTTCGACCGGGCTTCCTTCCGGTTACTGACAGAAAGTTTGCTGTAGATATTGTTTACGTGCGTCTTTACCGTGCTGACTTCCACGAACAATGCCACCGCAATCTCTTTGTTCGTCTTGCTCTCCGCCAGCAGGCGCAGCACCAGCACTTCCTTCGAGGTCAGCACGGCCAGCAGATCATCGCATGACCGCCCAGCCAGCGGCAAAATGGGCGCCGGAGAAACAGGCGCGGGGGACGAGGGCGCCACCGGCAACGGCATTCCTCCGGTCTCAGGAATCATCTGCATTTCCGGGCGCCGTTTATTCAGCATCCATCCCGCCACCCCGAAGCAGACCGCCACCAGGCATAAATAATAATCCAGCTTCAGGTACCGGTAGATCACGAACAAGCTGATCACCTGGAACAGGATAATAGCCCCGCCTGTCACCAGGCCGATCCAGATGACCCGGGAGTGGTCTCTTATAAATGTCCTCATACTCAACATACCCAGGTCAGGTTTTTAGTGTTTTCTGCCCCTTCTGCAAGATCGCCAGCGCCTTTTTGCTGCTTACAAAGTAGCAAATTATTTGCAGCCAGGCAAAACACCAGCCACAGCGCGGCGCCTGCCGAAACCAGGCACCTACAATATCCGCACCTTCACCGCAATGTTCGCCATAAACCCCTCGAGCGGCGCATAGATCTCCGCAAAAGCCGGATTCGTTACCGGTGGAATCACCACCGGCCCAAACCGCGTCTGCCGCGTATCCGTTATGTCCTCGAAATTCAGCACCAAGGTGACCCGATGAATCACCTTTTCCAACAGTAACCCCGTCACCCAATAGTCCCTTGTCTTCGACCCGTCATACAAATATTGCGGACCCGTATAAAAAGCCTCCAGCGCCACCCGGTAGTCGCCGTCCTTCTCGTTGGCCAGGTCAAACACCACCTTGCTCCGGGGCGCCAGCGGGATATGTGGCAGTGCAGCCACACCTGTCCCGGCATCCACATAGGTGTAGCCCGCGAACAATGACCAATCATCCTGCTTTAGCCGTATGCTCGTCTCAAAACCCCTCGTCGTATACGCGTTAGCAGCGTTTTCAAAATAAGTGTACACCGCTCCCACTCCACCAGCAGGCAGCGAATCCAGCACCAAAGGATGATTTACCCGTGTATAGTAAAAGGCCTGATCCACCGTCGCATGCAGATCCTCCCCAATCGTTCCCGCATAGATCACATCCGCATTCACCCCCGCCGACCGTTCCGCATTCACCGAACCGCCGATGGGCAGCACATCTTTATAGGCCGTCTCTTCCGTCTGCGCATCAAAGATCGTCGGCGACTTATATCCCAGACCTCCACCCGTCCGCAGACTCCACTGCTGCGATAGCTTATACAATACCGACACCCTGGGCAACAAAAAATTCCCATATCGGTTCTGATAGTCATTCCGGATACCCGTTTCCAGCACCCAGCGCCGACCCAGCGTCCAATCGTCCTGTACAAAAGCGCCCGTCGTCACAAAACTATAATTCCGGATCAGACTGTCCATCCGCCGGTTCTCGCTAAACCGGTCGGTCAGGAAATTCAACCCCGCCACTGTTTTATGCTGGCCCCAGGGCAGCAAATAACTGGCTTCGCTGAACGTAGACCATTGACGCCCCGAAAACTCGTAATCCATGATCCCGATGCTACGGTTGAACAAGGACGTACTATTGCGGACCGTCAGCAGCCGGCCGCCGTCCAGATGCCGAACATATTCCAGTTGATAATAGTCCCGGTTACTTTGATTGTCCTCGGTATAAGGATGCGCCGCCGTTGGGCCATCCTCCACGGCCACCAGGTCACCCCCGATCCGGTGATCCACTGTTGTATTCACAGCCAGGCTTACCGTGGCGCTGTCTGTGGGATACCAAAACAGCTTAGGATTCACCGTAAAGGCCGCCAGCTTCGGCAGTACCGTAAAGCCATTGTTGTCGATACTCACCGGTACCTGATGCGTAAAAGTATTCAGCAATGTAATCCCCCAATGCTTATTTCGCCCCGTATAAAAGCTCCCGATATCCGTCCCGCCCCGCATCGTTTGATTCGCCAGTACATTCCAGTCAGGGAGATTCCCCGGCTTCCGGGAAATGAAATTGATGATCCCGGCGATCGCATCACCCCCATAGAGAGACGACGAGCTGCCCTTGATTAATTCCACCTGCGACAAGTCCAGCGGCGGGATCTGCATCACGCTGAGTCCGTTGCTAAAACCGCTGTACATAGGAAACCCGTCTTTCAACAACTGCGTATACTTGCCATCCAGCCCCAGGATACGGATTTGTACATTTCCCGATGAAGCCGAGGTCTGTTGCGTCTGTATCCCCGACGCCTCACTCAGCAGCATCGCCACATTGCTCGGGTGCATCGAGGTCTCTTCCTCCATATCCTCCGTCCCCAGCACCTCCACCCGCGTCGGCAGGTCCTTGATCCGCCCGTTAATGCGTGAAGAGCTAACCACCACGTCCCCCAGCATTTCCACGTCCGGCTCCAGCGTTACCGCCAGGTCTTCCGCGCTCCGCAAAGGCACCACAACCCGGACCTCTTTACTCCCATATCCCATACAACTCACCTTCAACTCGTAACTGCCGACGCTAATCCCCTCCAATCTCACCAAGCCCAGGATATCGGTCACACCAACCTTATTCAATCCTTTGATCATCACTGAAGCCCCAGCAATAGCTTGCCGCGTATCCTCATTGATTATGCGCAGCACCACCCGATATTGAGCCGAAACTGTTTCTCCCAACAACAATAAAAAGCCTAAAAATATCCGCATTGTAATAACTGATTTTTGATTCCGAAATACATACACTACCGCCTATTCCCTTTGTGGGAACAGTTCAATTCACGAAATCATCAGCTATCAAATGCGGAAAACCCCAAACCGGAGCCATCTTCCTCCCGTCAAGGGGGGGCCGGTCAGGTCAAGAGGTGAGATATAAGAATGGGACGCCACCGAAGCGCCCTTCGAAACAAAAACAGAAAACCTTGCCTGCCGAGGCATTGCTGTCCGGGCCGCCATCACCGGCGCACACGCGACCACTTCCTGCAACCCACTGGCCGTAGTATCAGTCGATGGCCCGAGGGTCCATTCAAAGGAAGACAAAAGAAAAAGAAAGCCAACAACGATAACCAACCCCTGCTTCACATACCTATGCGTGAAAATCACCGGCCGCTCCAAAATGCTCTTCTCGAAGGAAACAATCCTTTCCAGCAGACCCACAAAAAATGTCAGCAAGCTGGACAACACATTTCCCTTCCGGCTCCGGGTAGGCAGCAGCACCCGCCGGATTACCTGCCAGGTAAACAACAAAATGTCCAACACCAGAACAAGGACCTTTTGCGCTATTTTCCGTACTTCCTTCATCGTATTATCATCCCAAAATTACCCCGAAAGTATCATGCCATTCTGAAGAAAACCTGAAGAATCTTGTCGTCACGTATCAAAAAATATTTTCCAGCTCCTTCAGAGAATAGACGGTGTAGGTAGGCCGGATAGCCGGTACTGTGCCGAGGTGATTGACATACACCTGGTCGATCCCCGCATTGATAGCCCCCTGGATATCTACCTCTATGCTGTCGCCAAGCATGATACTTTCTGCCGGATCAGCGCCCGCCTTGCGGAGGGCGTATTCAAAGATCTCTCTGTGAGGTTTGAGACTGTTGGAGCCTTCCGAGGTGATCACTTCCCCGAAATAGCCGCGCAACCCGGTATGTTGCAGCTTGCTCAGCTGGACGTCTTCGAATCCATTGGTGATCATATGCAGCCTGTATCCTTTGCCGGTCAGGTAGCCCAGGATCTCCAGCGTATAAGGAAAGAGGATTGTACGGGTCGGCAGGGCATCCAGGAATAAGGTACCCATGGACCGCGCCAGCGGCTCATCGGCGATCTTAAAGTCCAGCAGCGTCAGCCACATCCTCTTCCACCGCAATTCGTCCACCTTGATATAGCCATTGCGGTAACGTTCCCACAGCTTATCGTTGTGTATTGTATAGTTGGCGAAAAATCCGTCGAAATCCGGCACCCCTCTTTCCTGCAGGCGGGAAGATTGATACATCTCCTGGAGCGTCTGCCGGCTATTGGCCTCAAAATCCCACAGCGTATGATCCAGGTCGAAGAAAAGGTGTTTATATTGCATGTCGCAATATAGGAATTATGAACATTATCATTACCGGGGCTTCCAAAGGGCTGGGCAGAGCCATCGCAGAAAAATTTGCTGCCCGGGGCTACGATCTCTTTCTTTGTTCCAGGGATCAGCAGACGCTGACGGCGACCGCTCAACAGCTGGGTCAACGGTATCCGGCCATTACCATCAGATCGAAAACGGCTGACCTGGCGGAAAAAGATCAGGCTCTGGGATTCGGCCGGTGGGTGCTGGAATCGGGCGCTGACATCGACGTACTGGTCAATAATGCGGGTCAGTTCATTCTGGGCAGCCTCTATGACGAAGACGAGACCGTACTGGAACGACTGATGGCCGTTAACCTCTATAGCGCCTATTATCTTACCGGGGTACTGCTGCCCGCCATGATTCGTCGTAAGGCAGGCCATATCTTCAACATGTGCTCGGTGGCGTCACTGCAGGCTTATCCCTACGGAGGGGCTTATAGCATCAGCAAATTTGCCCTGGCCGGTTTTTCCGCCAATCTGCGGGAGGAAATGAAACCTCACGGCATTAAGGTGACGACCGTCTATCCCGGCGCTGCCTATACGGACTCATGGGCCGGTAGCGGGGTTGACCCGCAGCGTATTATGGAGGCAGGGGACATCGCAGACATGGTATTGGCCGCAGCCCGGCTTTCGCCGCAGGCCACGGTTGAACAGATATTGTTGCGGCCGCAATTAGGGGATCTTTAACAGCAGACTATTGCCGAATATTTTATATTTGCTATAGTGTTATATGAAGCCCGAAGGACCTATAAAAACATTCGCTATCGCTACAAATCTACGCTTTACGCTCGCCGTCCTGATTACGATGCTGCCGGGGCTTTTTGCCTCTGGCCAGGTTAAGTTTACCACCGTGGTCAGCAGCCAGGAAATGGGCGCCGGCGATTATCTGCAAGTGGAGTTTGTGGTCGAAAATGCCAGGCAGATCGATGCGCTGAACGCACCCGATTTTCCCGGGTTCCACATAGCACAGGGTCCCATCCAGTCCAGCGGGATGAGTGTGATCAACGGGAACATGTCCCAATACAAAGGATTATCATTCGTATTACAGCCTACACGTGCCGGTAAGTTCACCATTGCCGGGGCATCGGCCGTGGTGGATGGCCAGCATATGCGGTCCAATACTGTGACTATTACCGTACATGCCGGTGGATCGGGTGCGGCGTCGGGTAGTCGGGGTGGCGGCGGCAATATGCCCGGCAATCCCATGTTGCAGATGCAGCCCTTCGGTCCGGACCCTTTCGGACCACCCGCGCAGGATGAGGTCGACCGGGACTATGTGCTGAAACCCGGCGAAAACGTCAAAGACAAGATCCGCAGGAACCTCTTCGTCAAAGTACAGGTGGACCGCAATACCTGCTATGTCGGCGAACCGATCGTTGCGACGTATAAATTGTATTCCCGTCTCAGCTCCGAATCCCGGGTGACCAAACGTCCTTACCTGAATGGATTCAGCGTATATGATATGGTAGACCCCAGTTCGGACCCCGTGTCTGTGGAAAAGCTGAACGGCAAGGCGTATACCGTTCATGTCATCCGGAAGACACAGCTGATCCCCCTGCAGCCGGGAAATATCGATCTCGATCCCGTAGAAGTGGAGAATACCGTGCATTTTGTGAAAGGCGGAGCCCGTTCAGAGCCACACCACACGGGTAATGCCATCCGGGACCTGCTCGATCAACTGACCGGCGAACAGGAGGCCGGGCCTGAGATCAGTGAAAATG
>PMUF01000202.1 GCA_003167015.1 Chitinophagaceae bacterium
GGTAGAAGACCTGCTGAGCGATACCCATAAAGGGATATGGAAAGAGCTGACGACCCATCAGCCCATCAGTGCCTGGCGCAGGAACCTGCAAAAGACTTATGTAGAGTCCCTTATCAGTATCCTCAACCCGGCGTCGCCGCCATCGGGGTTCGGCGGATTGGTCCTGTTCTTCGGGCCCAACACGAAGAATACCGATTTGCCTTCGATTGCCCGGGCGGAGCTATCGGGGCTCAGGACCCAGATCCTTGCGAATGAAGCGGCTACTACAGACAGACTCAGCAGGTATCACCTGCAGGATCTTGCTGAAAGGATCCGGCGGGCTCTGGATCCAAAAGAATAGTCTTGCGGGTCTTACAATCAGGAGTTTTTAATTTCGGCCGCACTTTCTGACAGGGAATGAGTGCATCTGTCGGGAGCGTTAGCTTGATATACCGTTTGAGATGGTCGTCGTAATATTTGCAACGGACATTGCCACGGTTTTCATGGACTTCTTCAACGATCAGCCTGATATCAAGCAGGCCCGGAAAGGTTACTTCTTCACCCACCTTTAGAAGGTTGTACATAGGCAGAGATTTATGGATGATTTGAAATAGAGCCTAACCTCAGACAAGATAAATAACGTATAGCAAAATACCAATTATTTGTACGTAAATACACTTACGTTCTGTCGTTATTTGTACTGGAGGCTGTCGTATTTTTCCGATGGGATTGGCGAGCGTAGCATGCTATTTGCATTTACTATAGGAAAAATACCATGCAAGCTACAAATGCGGCCGGAAAGCAGGCTATTAACATCGGTGACAATGAGCGGATCCTCACTGCTCTGGCCGGTTCGTTATTGCTTTATGCCACTGCGAGGAAAAATACTGTCAATACCTTGTTGCTGTTGGGCGGCGGCTACCTGCTATACCGGGCTGTCTCGGGTCATTGTGCGATCCGCCAGGCATTATCGGCACGAGGTCACCGGGAGGAGGCACAGGCGGGGGAGATTAAAGTGCGGGCCCAAATGGTCGTCAACAAGCCAAGGGCAGAGGTTTATGCTTTCTGGCGGCGCCTGGAAAATCTACCCTTGTTCATGCGGCACCTGGAACATGTGGATGAACTCAATGCCAAAATTTCTGCGTGGAAGCTCAAACTGCCGGGTGGCACAGGAGATATCCGGTGGGAGGCCCGGATTGTCAAAGAGGAAGAAGGGAAGGAATTTTCCTGGCATTCCGTGGCTGGTGCGCCGATCGAAAATACCGGGAAGATCAATTTCGCCGATACACCTGCCCGGGGAACCCGGGTAGACGTCATGATCGCCTATCGCCATCCGGAAGGGATTATCAGTGAAGGAATGGCGCAGCTGCTGACCCAGGCTTTCCGGGCTAAAGTAGAAGAAGATGTTCGTCGTTTCAAGGAATATATAGAAAATGAGGCTGCCGCAGGCGTGAACGGCTATGCGCATTGATCGCGTCAAGCATCACATCGCGTTCAGCTTTTTCAGCGCTTTTTCCATATTGATGCCTTTGCCGAGCACCGGCTTGAAGAGATCGCCCATTTCCTTCAGCCTGGCAGGCATATTTTTGATCGTGAAATCCAGTGTGGTCAATCCCTTCTTCACTTCTTCCCAATGCAATGGAGCGGATACGGTAGCGCCCGGTTTGGGCCTCACGGAATAGGGAGCTGCGATGGTGGCCTGCGGACGGTTTTGAAGGAAATCGAGGTACATCCTGCCCTTTCTCGCGGACACTGTCCTTTCGATGGTGGTATAGTCGGGAATTTCAGCGTTTACCCGATCAGCAATCACCCGGGCGAATTCCTTTGATTCTTCATATGTATACTGACCGCTCAGGGGGAAATAGATATGCAACCCGGTGGAGCCGGAGGTTTTGCAATAGGAGGTCACTCCTGCTGCATCGAGGATCTTTTTGGTGACCTGTGCGGCCTCGATCACTTTTTCAAAGGGCGTTTTTTTATCCGGGTCAAGGTCGATGATACACCAGTCCGGGTTGTCGGGGGACTGTACGCGGCTGCTCCAGGGGTTGAGCTCGATGCAACCCAGGGAGACCATATACAGCAGACTGGCTTCGTCTGTGCAGACCAGGAATTCCTTGTCTTCATTGTCCTGTGCGCTGTGGTAAGGAAAGGTTTCGATCCAGTCGGGTACCTTTCCGCTGACGTTCTTTTGATAGAAGCCCGGGCCGGTGATTCCGTTCGGGTGGCGGTTCAGGGATTGCGGTCTTTCCTTCAGATAAGGCAGGATATAAGGAGCGACCTGGTAGTAATAATTGAGCAGGTCACGTTTGGTATATTTCTCTTTGGGCCAGAATATCTTGCTGAGATGGGTAAAAGTCAGGGAATGGCCATTGATGTCCCTGACCTGGGACTCGTCGGTTGGATTCAACAGCGTGCCACGGTCTTTTGTCTTGACGGGAGAGAGGATCCTGTCGGCGGCTGGGAGAGGACGTTCGCGGGAACGGCCGATATTAGAAGCGGCAGCGCTGTGGTCGGGCAGGACAG
>PMUF01000028.1 GCA_003167015.1 Chitinophagaceae bacterium
GAAATTATTGCACAAACCCGGCCCAGGTCAATGGCACAATTTTTTAAGAGTTCATGATGTCAATAAACCTGAAAGAAGAACAGTGGATCCCGTTTCTACGGGATTCTTCATTAAACGGTCGCTTGCGGCAACTTGTCGAAGACAATCAGTCCGCCCGCACTATCCTGCCATTCCATCATGGCAGATCCATCTTCGTGCTTGACCAGCCGCCGCACGATGAATTCATCGTCGTTCAGCATCACCCCGCAATAATCTTCCTCGATCGTCAGGGCGTACCGCAAAGACATCGTTTGTCCGCCCTTTCGCCGGACATGCAGGTCCCTGAACAGCCGCTCATCGCGAAGCTTCATGTTGTCGGTAGTAAAGGAATAGGTATCCCCATTGTCTTTTCTGAGCCAGTCCCCGGGCAGGGAGACTTCCAGCTCCTGAAGGTCTGTTGTATTGATCATGATGCAAGATAAATAGATTGAATATACCTGCCTATATTGAATATGCCCGCCCCGAAAGATATCGGAACGGGCATATCGGCAGACGGATCCGGGTCCTGCGCCAGGTCGGGTAGGTCTTTCTTTCGGATTAATGTTTGTGTTCTCCGGATTAATGCTTGCCATGCATATTCGGAACCTTCTTCTGCGTTTCATCCGGATTATCGTCGATCTTTACTTTTTTATCGGGCTGCTGATCCGGATGTTCTATATCTCCTTCCTCGATATCGCCGCTGTGCTTGCTGTTCTTCACATTTCCGCTCTGTGACGGCGTCTGCTGTCCCGGCACCCGCCCACTCTGCTTGTTGTCCTGCTGGGGCTGCTGCTGTTTGTTGCCCTGCTGGGGCTGCTGCTGCTTGTTTTTCTGATCACTCATATAGCTGTTTTTTAGCTCGTGAATAAAACTGTTGACAGGGATAAGGCTAAAAAAATGATGCCATCGGAATCGCAGCCGCAGGAGCAGCAGCCACCAGGGGGAAAACTTTCCCCCGCCGGCATGAAAAGGAAAAGCCTGCCTCAGAAAGGGTATCCGATTGCCAGGTTAAGCACCATATTGGAAATGTCGGCCGCCTCAGGAAAATCCCACTTATGGCCGTCCGGCAGCCAGGGATAGCGCACGGGTACCGCTACGTCGATCCGCAGGACCAGGATGCTCAGGTCAAACCGAAGCCCGGTTCCTACCCCCACCGCTATATCCTTGAGGAAACCCGGCGTCAGCTGACTTCCGAGCCGGCTGGTGTCCTCCCTGAGGGTCCACACATTCCCGGCATCCACGAACAGGGCCCAGCCGACGAGAGGGGACAATTTGCCCCTGTATTCCACATTCCCCTCCAGCTTGAAGTCCCCGGGCTGATCAGGCAGCAAGGTAGTGGTATTGGGATTGCCGGCATAATAGCTGCCGGGGCCTAACGCCCGCGATCGGAAAGCCCGGATGTCATTGGTGCCGCCGGCAAAAAATTCCTTGACAAACGGCATCGTCGTGCTGTTACCATAGGCAAACCCCACCCCGCTCGTGATCCGCGAGGCCAGCATCGAATTGTCATTGAACCGGAGGTAATGCCGGAAATCCGCCTCCAATCTGACATACTGCGCAAAAGGCACATTGAAGATGTCGATCTGCTTCCCTTTATTGATATTCGCCCCGGTAACCAAACCGAGGATATTATTCGACAGGTCTATATTACCGTTGAAATAATAGTTATTGGTATTCTTATTGGGTTTTGCCTGCGAATTGTAATTAAAATTATAGGTCGGCCCGATAATGAATGTCTTTTCTATGGCACGGGCCAGCGTAATGTTCGTGTTCAGGGAATCCTGATAGACAGGATTGATATTGCTGGGCCGCACATAATCGATGCCCAGTACGGTGATCGTATTTTCAGTCGTCTGGTTATTTTTAAAGATATACCCGAAACTTACCCGCGACGACGTCAGCGTATATTCGGAGCTTTGGTCGAAAATATCATAATCCGCCTCAATCTTGGTCTTGGGTACATAAGCGCTGCTGGTGTTGAGATTAAAGGGTGAAATGATCCTCGGCACGAGGAGACTCAGATCGAGGCCCGCTCGCCGGATATTGACCTTTTGATTAGAGGTTAAATTATTGGAGGCTATATATTGTTCCTCGAGACCGCCATAGATCTTGGCTGTGAATAATTCCGCGCCCCTCAGCAGATTGCGGTGTCGCCAGTTGATCGACACTTCGGTACCTGTCGTGTTGTCCGAGCGTGTCAGCCCCGTTACCTCGAACTGGATGGACTTCTTTTGCGCCGAGGTCAGATAGTAAAAGGCATTCAGCAGGTGGTTGGAATCATCCGATTTCACCGGGTCGAATCGCACCTTGACAAAACCGAATACACCCAGGCTGACCAGGCGGCTGAGCGAACGATTGTGATCATCCCGCTTATAAATATCACCCGGCTTGACCACCAGCGTCCTGCTGAATATCACCGGCCGCAGGATATGAGCCGAATCGACGATACGATAGCCTTCCGGCGTAGTATAGGCCTTCCTGAGGCTGGTGTCCGTAAGGATGCCGTAGTTCGCATAGACGACAACTTGGTTGATCCGGTAGATATT
>PMUF01000341.1 GCA_003167015.1 Chitinophagaceae bacterium
CGCCACACAAAAGGGCCGCAGCCATCCACTGCGGCCCTTCCACTCAAAAAATCCGTCATGTTCCCATCTGCTGAGCTGCTCGGAATTTACCGGCATCACGGACTGGATGGATAGCATTGAACCCATTCAATTAGAATAACAGTAAAGGAAAGAAATCCATGCGTAGCCCCCGGATCAGGCGGGATTCGTTTGTATCAAACCCTCTTTTCGGACGACCTTCATACAGTACAGTGGTGATCCGTTGTACTGCACACATAAGACAAAGACCTTGCGCGTCATCCCGGACAGCGTTATAATATTATTACCAGGCCCGAGTGGTCTTTGATAAAGCAGATTACCGGACATCTCATAGATCTTCAGTGTCGCTTCTGCCTGGGGATCGGTCACGCGGATGCTGATCACCCCCGAAGCCGAATCAATGGCAATAGCCGGCTGACTATTGATGGATGATGTAGAGGCCGACACTTTGGACCATATATTCATGTACCGAAAATTGGCGCCGGATATGGCCGGCCGCTCCTGGGCGCTGACAATCACGGAAAGGAAAATCGAAAGCAAGGTAAAGGGTACGTATTTCATAGGGGCCAAAAATATAGCTTACCCTTTGCAGCAAGGGCAGGTAAAATTCTATCGGGTTTAGAAATACTTCTAATGCTTATAAGCGGTACTTCTATAGGCGATCGAATATGGCTGGTCTATATTTGTATCGTCGTCAGCGTTCAAAAAGTAAAATCCAATATCCCGAATGACCATCTTGTCTCCGATGTCCTAAGCCGTACCCATTAAGAAAAGCCGGATCCCGCATCCCAATGCTGCACAAAGTTGATCCGCCAGATAGCAGGTTTTCGCGCAATGCGGAGGCGACCTTCGAAGGAGGGTCGCCTTTCGGTTTTATCTTCTCCCGGCATTAGCAGTGAATCCCAGACCGACGTTATTCTATCAGGTATCTATCAAACGCCTATCTCCAAGATTAAGGAATTTCGTGATCTTCCGGTTTGGAAGACCAGGGATCAATTGAGATCTTTTAGATGATAAACTAATCAGACAATGCGCGGACAAAGGATCTTTGCATATATCAGCAGATTCGTATTTATTATATTCTACCTGGTTGTTCTCAGTTGTTTTACGAACATTGGCATACGGACTTATTGTCTCGTTAAAGGAGATACCGATCTGGCCGGCGTCTGGCACCTGGATCCTTTGTGCTTTGATGTAAAGAGTTTCAGCTCCTTCGAGAACCCCATCCCGCAGTTTCCCTATTGGTTCTCCAAAGGGAAATTGGCAGCCCTGCAACAAGCCCCTGACCAGTATCTGATGTATGTAGGCCACAAGTCACCCATTGGATATTACGATTACTTCCTGGCTATGCTGTTGACTGCTGCAAGCTTATGTGGAATATGGCAATTGCGAAGCATCTTCCGTTCAATTTCAATTGAAGTACCTTTTGCCGCACCAAATGTCAGGTGTATACGCAATATTGGTCTTCTCTTAATTGGATCAGACATTGTAAAATTGATTCACTATATGATTTTTAATGCTATGGCAAGCAAGTATTTTATCGAAACTGAACTCCAAACACAGATCGGCGATGGCATCTGGATTGGGTCATTATTGCTTGCCCTTTCTGTGGTATATCGGAGAGGTGTTGAAATCTATTCTAATAGCCACCATCCGAAGGTGTCCGTTGCTGATGAAATGGATACCTTCAGGCAAAAAGGCCTGCGTCGAAACCCGCGCAAAGCGGGTGGCCCCTAAGCAATGAATCCCTGTAATTCCGGAAGCTGAGAGGCGGACACCCAATCAAACAAGCCCTCCTTCCAAACAGGTGTCGTTGGTAAAATTTGAATTTGCCGTAATTCATCTATCGTGTGCGGGCCCGAAGAGCCTCTGCCTAAAAGGATATAGTAAAGCATAGGTTCAGGGATAAATATAAGTGAAGATCGGACAGCCAGCGGCTGCATCGAAACCTTTTCGCCGGCCTGGCAGAATTTTTTCTATTCGCCTGTACCAGGCAAATGTCTTGTTTTTTTATTATGGAATACAGATTTCATCATTTGGGGAGACCAACGGACCGGGTGATACCGGACGAGCGGTACGACAAGGATTTCAAAGGGAGTATTCCGGTGACCGAACTTATTCCCCTACCCCGTCGAACTTTGTCTATCCCAACCAGGCGGATAAATATCTTTTTTTACACCTTCTCCCAATATCCTCCTTGTTCAACAACCAAAAAAATCTGCGCCGATCATGAAATTCACCGGAAGCCTTCTGAGGGTAAGGTTATTATTCGCGGTTATGGGTATAGGTTTATATATGCAGGCCGACGCCCAGGTCAATGCCTGGACCTGGGTCAGCGGTGATGATAGCGCGAGCTACGGAGCGTATGGCGCCCAGGGAATATCGGGTTCCATGATAAAACCCGTCAGGCGGGCGGGCTCGACCCTGTGTAAAGATCCGTCCGGCAACCTGTGGCTTTTCGGCGGTTACGGAATAAATGGCTATTACAATGACCTCTGGAAATACGATCCCGTAGCAGCACAATGGACCTGGATCAGCGGGGATAGTATACCCAATCAGGCCGGCTCCTATGCAGCCCAGGGAACTGGCTCTCCCGGCAATATGCCGGGAGCGAGATATGGACAATCCAGCTGGGCGGACGCTTCCGGCAAGATCTGGATTTTTGGCGGCTACGGCTACTCCGGGAAGTATAGCGTGGTATATTTCAATGACCTGTGGTGCTATAATCCCGGTAATAATGAGTGGACCTGGGTCTGTGGATCCTATTTGACCGGCAGCCAGGGCGTATATGGATCCATAGGCGAGTGGACTCCGGGTAATCAGCCGGGCGCCCGCGCTTTCAGCGCGGCCTGGACTGACCCGACGGGCAAATTCTGGATCTTCGGGGGAAGTAATGGCAGCGGCCAGCTGCAATCAGGCACTTTTGTAGCATTCAATGATCTGTGGGAGTATAATCCGGTCAACAACAGGTGGATCTGGGTCAGCGGAAACAATAGCACCAATGCCGTAGGTTACTACGCGCAATCAGGCGTTCCCGGCGGCGGCCAGCCCGGAGCGAGAGAAGGGGCTACCGGCGTGGCTGATGGCGCCGGCAATTTCTGGATCTTCGGCGGAGACGGCTTAGACGGCTCGAATAATCTGGGAGACTTGAACGACCTCTGGGAATACAGTGACGGCCAATGGACCTGGGTCAACGGCAGCAATACGATTGCTGCCAGAGGCAGTTATGGTACCCAGGGTACCCCGGCGGCAGCCAATATGCCGGGGGCAAGAACGGCTCCAAACAGCTGGGCCGACGCCACGGGTAATGTATGGCTCTTTGGCGGAGAAGGAGAAGGCTCGAATACGCCGGGCAACTATGGATTCCTGGACGATCTCTGGAAATACAGCCCTGTTTCGAATCAATGGACCTGGGTCGGCGGGAGTAAGACAGTCGACCAGCCCGACGTCTATGGCTCTCTTTCGGTCGCGTCCTCAAAGAATACGCCCGGAGGTAGATACATGTCGGGCGCCACGACCGATGCCTCCGGAAACCTCTGTGTCTTCGGCGGCTATAACATCTCCGGGTATTCGCAAAACGATCTTTGGAAATACAACCCTGTCACAAATCAATGGACCTGGACCAGCGGCGACAGTTCGCTCAACACCGTCGACTATTACGGCATGCAGGGGGTTTCGCAGGCATCCGCCAGGCCCGGTAAAAGAGAAGGTCAGAGCGGCTGGAAAGATGCCGCCGGCAATTTCTGGATCTTCGGCGGAGCCGACAACTATGGCAACCTGTACAATGATCTGTGGAAATATACGCCATCCAACGGACTTTGGACCTGGATGAGCGGCAGCAGCAGCCTTAATAGTCCCGGCTTATATGCTACCCGGGGCGTTCCCGCAGCTGCCAATGTGCCCGGAGCAAGATTCCAGCAAAGCACATGGGTGGACAGCTCCGGCCATTTCTGGATCTTCGGCGGCACCGGCTACGATGGGAAAAATAACGAAGGGTATCTCAATGATCTTTGGGTGTATAACCCTGCCACGGGTCAATGGACCTGGGTGCGGGGAGACACTACAGTCAACAGTGCCGGCGTCGGCGGTTGGCCGGATCCATATGCGTACATCAATAAGCCGGGTGGAAGGTCCGGCCAATGCGTCTGGACGGACTGGCTGGGATATATCTGGATGTTCGGGGGCTACGGCTACGATCTACACGGCAATCAAGGCTATCTAAGTGACTTTTGGATGTATACCCCCAGTGATTCAACCTGGGGATATGCCTTCGGAAATACCTCGGCCAATACTTCCAGCGTCTATGGGACACAGGGGGTCGCTGCCACAGCGAATGCTCCGGGAGGCAGGACCGGCGCCACCGGCTGGATCACGGGCTCCGGGAGTGTCTGGAACAATTACAATTTCTGGATTTTCGGCGGCCAGAGCAGTATTGGGAATGGATTTAATGGGAATGCATTGAATGACTTATGGGAATTCTCCTGGAATACAGGTGAATGGACATGGGTCGGCGGCTCGGGTTCCTCCAATAGTGCAGGTTCCTATGGAACACTAGGCGTACAGAGTTCCCGCAATATGCCCCCGGCAAGGTCCGGGCACAGCGGATGGAAGGATAAGGCGGGCAATCTTTGGATCTTCGGCGGCCAGGGACCCTCCATGATTACCTATAACGATATGTGGCGGTACAATCCCCTGCAGAATCAGTGGACCTGGATCAGCGGGGATAACTATCCGAATGACCCGGGCACCTATGGCACGAAAGGAGTGGCCGCCCTGACCAATGAACCGGGAGCAAGATGGCTGCCAAGTGCCTGGACGGATGCCACGGGTAACGTCTGGCTATTTGGAGGACGGAACGAGATTAACAATGATCCTTATAACGATCTGTGGAAATTCGGTCTGAGCACCATCATCGATCTTCCGATACAGCAGGTGACGCTGGGAGGCACCCCGGGCAACCATGAGAACCTGCTGACCTGGCAAACCATCGACGAGATCAATACCGACAGTTTCGAAGTGGAAAGAAGTATCGACGGGTCCAATTTCTCCGGCATCGGCAGCGTAGCAGCCGTAGGCAGCGGCAACAACAACTATTCATTTACGGATGACCAGCTGCCGCCCAGCGCTGAATACTTTTACCGGCTGAAAATGTCGGATAGGGACGGAACGCAGACTTATTCCCAGACGATCGTTCTGTATGCAACAACCGTCTCTGTACTGAATATCTATCCGAACCCGACTCTTGGCAGCACCACCCTACAGCTAAAGGACAACAGCCTGTTGAATACGCCGGCGAGATTGTTGTCCGTCAAGGGCAGGCTGGTCAGACAGTATATGATCACAGCACAGCAACAGCAGCTCGATCTCACCGGGCTTTCCAACGGTGTTTACCTTCTGCAGCTGGCCAATGGCACAACACTCCGGATCATCGTCATTTGATCCGAGGCGGTCACAGGTGATCCATTAGTAACCAAATTCTAAGCAGCATGGAAACGAACAGGTATTTCCGGCGAATGTGTCTATTGCTAACGGCCATGACTACATTCATCTGTACTCATGGCCAGACGACCAACTGGTGGACCTGGATGAGCGGAAACGATACAGCATATAACTATGACGGTTATGTGTCACCGACTAACTATGGGACCATGGGCACCCAGGCTCCCACCAACAATCCCGGTATCAGGGCCAGCCAGGGTGGCTGGCTGGATGCTGCCGGCAATTTCTGGTTCTACGGTGGCCAAGATATCATTACCGGCTATTTCTACAGCGATCTATGGAAGTATAGCCCCGGTTCGGGGGAATGGACCTGGGCCGGCGGTAGCAATTTGCCCAATAGCGGAACGGTATACGGCAGTGCACAGGGAACCCCCGGTGGAAATCCCGGCGCCAGATACGGACACAGCTGTTCGACGGACGCCTCCGGTCATTTTTGGCTCTTCGGAGGGCTTACCCCTTTATACAGTAATTCAACGGCGGGAGTTTATATGAATGATCTATGGACCTACGACCCCATTGCAGGTCAATGGACCCTGGTCAGCGGCAACCAGGAAGTCAAAGTCCCTGAGTCTGGCGTCTATGGGACCAAAGGGGCTGCCGCTGCCAATAACCTGCCCGGGGGAAGAGAATATGCCAGCACATGGTTCGATGCCTCGGGCAATCTCTGGCTCTTTGGGGGAGAGGGCTACGACGGAAAAAACAATATAGGCGCACTCAATGATCTCTGGGAATATACAGGCGGCCAGTGGGTCTGGATCAGTGGGAGCAATCAAGCGAACAATGGCGGCAGCTATGGCACACAAGGCGACACCGCAACCTCCAATATGCCGCCGGCAAGATGGCAGCAAACCACATGTGCAGACGGGGCGGGTCACTTCTGGCTGTTCGGCGGCAGTGACGACGCCGGCAATGCGTATAATGATCTGTGGGAGTATGATCCCGTTGCGGGACTATGGACCTGGGTTAGCGGCAGCAACAGTCTAAACCAGAACGGCGTCTACGGAACACAGGGAATACCCGCCGTCACCAACATGCCCGGAGGAAGATTCGGGCACAATATGCAGATAGACCTATCCGGCAATATCCTGATCTTCGGCGGCGGCGACAGACCGCCAACTACCTGGGAAGGGTCGCTGAATGATCTGTGGAGCTATAATCTGCAACAAAATACATGGACCTGGGTCGGCGGTAGCCAAACCTACGGATCGCAAGGATCTTTCGGGCAAGAGGGAGTGCCGGCCCCGGCTAACCTGCTACCGTCCAGGTTGAATGCCAGCTCCTGGCTGGACGCCAGCGATAATTTGTGGATTTTCGGCGGATGGACCATCAATCCCTTCTCGGCTGGCCTTGACGATGTCTGGGAATTTGCTCCCGCAACGCCATTGCCGGTAGAATCAGTGACGCTCCAGGGGCTTGCGCAGGGCAGCGACAACCTGCTCATCTGGCAGACCATCGACGAAATCAATACCTCGACTTTCGTGATCGAAAGAAGCCCGGACGGCGTCCGCTTCTCCGCGATCGGAACCGTAGCGGCCATCGGGAGCGGCAACAACAACTATTCCTTTACGGATACTCACGTACTGGTCAGCGTCAGCTATTACTACCGGATCGAGATGAAAGACAAGGACGGCAAGATCAGCTACTCCCAAACAATTCTCTTGCAAAGCGCGGCAAGTAGCGGGTTAACCGTATACCCCAATCCAGCCACCAGCTTTGTGATAGAGCAATTGAACGACAACAGCCTGCTGAATACGCCGCTGCGGCTGCTGGACCTCAACGGCCGGTTGATCACTGAACAGATTATTACCGCTCAGCAGCAGCGGATCGACCTCAGCCAACTGTCCCGTGGGATTTACTACTTGCAATTTGCGAACGGTTCAACTGTCAAAATCCTCCTGATATGAAGCGTATACGACACTGTCTATATCTTTTCCCAATGTTGATCAAAATATTCCATGGTAATTTCAGATACATAAAAATATTGTTTGAAGTCATCTAAAAGCAAACTGTTGTCAGTCCAATAGCCGCAATTCCTGCCATAGGGCATTTTCATAATTACGGCGCCTTTCGAGTTGAGACCAATCTCTCTCTGAGCTATACCAGTTCTGCGGTCGCATTCGACAAGCCAAGACTTAACATCGTCAATTTTGTCGTCAAAGGTGGGGTTAGCGATTGGTATTACCATTGCAATGAGCCTGGTAATAACTTTCTTAATTGAGCGTTTACCGCCTCCAATTTTCGTCCCGATCGGAGGTTCCTCGAATTGTATATAAATTGTCTCCATTAACCTGTGATTCAGCATCGATGCCCAATAAAATCTGAATGCTATGCCGCGTAGAGTAGCTATCATAGCCACTTGGGCATTCCGTCCTCGTATTACCTTCGGATCGACCCCAACTTTGGCAATGGTCTTCCGAAGCCCGATACCGGAGAACGGCAAATATTCGTTCCATGGCGGGTAAGATTTTGGCAATGTTAAGGATTGAGAAAGAGATCGCCGGTAGACATTTTTCGATACGCCTCTAGTAGTTTATTCAGACAACTATAGAAGTCCTTTGCCTGGCATCCGGGCAAAGCCCTCCCATAGCAATAAGTACCTATCAACAGGAGTTCTGTTTGCAGCACCTATCGAGTGCCAAACTACTTCTATGAAAACAAAATATGGCTTGACAAACCACAGAACATTTCTGGCCTTTTTAATTTCTTCGATCTTCTTATGTCAGCAAATAGTGAGCATTGCACAACCGTTAAATAAAAGCTCCAAGAACTTCAGTCCGCCGGCCAGCTGGATTAAAACAAAAGACACCGTTTATAAAGCATTTCCAAAAGAATACAGCAGGGAGGTTAAAAAGATACTCGATTCCATGGCAGTTTGGATGGCCGGCTCACTTAACAAGCTCGGCGGATTCGGTACGCCGACGTCAGCTATTGAATGGCATGCCCTATACTTGCCCAAACCAGAAAGCTCCCAATCTGTAGCGACATATGAAATGAAGGCTACCATTCCGGTTGGTACAGGCACTGGCCTATTGACATTAGCGGTCAATGATTTGTCTAATATTGGCCAACCACTTTTATTAAATGGGCATTCCCGATGGTTAATTGGATCAATGGAGCAAAAGGATAGTGGGATATACTCCACCCGATGGGAACGGGCCAACGAGGACTCAACCCGCAAGCCGAAGGGAATAAACTCATGGCTCATTTGCTTTAGCGATAGCCTTCCGTATGCGTTTGTCGACCGAAGGGAATATTTTGAGGAGGCGCTAATGGAGCTGGACGCTTCGAAGGACAGCATTAAACAAGAGATCAGGGTGGAGACGCACGGCAAGAATGCGCAACAGGAAGAAGCATATATAAAAAGCGAACTCCAGGCAATAGCTAACAGTTTTACGGGGAACAATCGCCTGCAAAGAGAGCGGGATTTTTGGCTAATCTACAAACCCGATTCGGCATTCGAGGAAGATACGCTGAATGCACGTGCCGCCCTTATTATTGAAAAAACAAATTTAATAAAAGGTTTGCAGGAGTCGCTTAAGAATCTATACAAGCCTGCTTTTGTCTCTGGCCCTGCCATCGCCTTCGAAGGTTTGGAAGATGGCCTGCCGGGGGCCCGGATGCTTTACCGTCTGCGCCCAGGCTATTTCAGAAAAAATATGCAACCTGAGCGGCCTCAATTCCTGGTACTAAGCTGGCAGTACGATTCAGGCAACGTCGATGCTGCAAAAATAGGCGAGACAATCGGGAAAGAACTGGATCTGATCTCGCTCCGGGATGTGCTCAGGCAAACGCGCCCATTTTACAGCGCACCCAAAAAGAGATAGATATTTCATAAAACATAAAAAATGGAACCCAGTCATATTCATTTGATACCGAAAGCCCGTAGGGCGGAGGTGAGAGCTGCATTGGTAAAGACTTTTCAATCCGCTGCAATCGACCAGATAGAAATACTCTCAGGGGGGCTTTCCGGTTCAGCGGTTTTAAAGATAGTTGTCGAAGATCAACCGTATGTGTTAAAAATGCATTCCTCCTCAGAACATGAGCATTCATCGTCTGAGGGATTGATATCCGCATCGGAAGCCGGTATTGCTCCCAGGGTATATTATTGGGACCCATCCTCAGGAATTATCATTACCCGTTTTATCGAAAGCCAGCCTATAAGGAAGGCATTTCCGCCCGAGAAGCTGGTGAGTGAGCTGGCTAAAACCATTCGTTGCGTACACGCTCTCGATTGTCAGATTCAAGGGCAAGACTTACGGCAAATGTTAGATGGTACGGTCAACAACTTTTTACATACAAAGGCATTGACTGGGCCTGTCACTGAAGAATGCCTTACATATTATGCGACGATCAGACAGAAGTACCCGTGGGATGACGCTGACAAAGTGTTTAGCCAAAACGAGATTAACCCGAGCAATCTCCTGTGTGATGGCAATCGCTTATGGCTGGTTGATTGGGATGTGGCATTTTTAAACGATAGATATGTCGATCTGGCAACCGCCGCCAACTTTTTTGTCCAAACCGAGGAACAGGAACTGGAATTCATGCGTGTTTACTTTAACGGGGTAGTGGATGAATATAAAAGAGCCCGGTTCTATATCATGCGTCAGATCTCCAGAATAGTTTATTCCCTAAAGCTGGTGGAGGTGGCCGCAAGGAGTAAACCAGAAGGGCAATGTATTGATCAGAAGATGGAAGGATATACCATGAAAGCCTTTGGAAAATTGATGGCCACAGGAAAGATATCCATGACTACGCATGAAGGGCAACTGATGTTTGCCAAAGCGCAGATGAATGAGGCCATACGTAATATGCGTTCGCCCCGATTTGTTGATTCATTGAATAAGCTTTGAATAAAAAACCCCGCACATTAATTTACGGGGCTGGGACACATTGGAGAAGGTCGATTAATTCGTTTGTTCGGATAGAACATCCTGACTGTATTCACGTGGACAGGCGTGCTTAGTGCAGAACCTGTCAGCTTGTTTTACGCGTGGGTTCAGGCCGGATGTTAGACATTTTTTCCTCTTGCGCAAGTACAAGGCAAACTTATAGTATCAGCCGACATCCTCTTATCCAATCTTTTCTACTCAACCATGGAGAATGGTCTAAGCGATATAGAATAATTTCCATCACTCTCGCATAGACCTGAAGAGCCCCCTCAATCGGTCGCGCCATTGACTCAGGATCATTGACGGATCATAGATTTATCGGCTTATAACTAAGGCACTTGTCCACGACCTCTTCCACCATGGGATCATACTCACCTGTGTCCCCGGTCAAAAGATTAAAGTTCTCCGGGCAGTAAAACAGGCTGCTTCCTTTAGGATAAGGCACATTCACGTCGAACAATTCCATTTTTTTTTGATTTCTTCTTCTGTTCCGTCGTCGGCGGCGATTCTTTTTCCCAGCCCAATCAGTTCTTCCCTGGTCAAGGGTTGGTTGTATCCAATCTCTGCCAGCGCTAACCGAAAGTCAATATTTTTTAGCCGAATGAAAATGTTATTGAATCGGGAATCCTTCTTTCTTCTTATTGCCAGTGGTTTGCCAAGATACAAGTGTGTTTCATATCGCATATTCCCCAGGCCTTCGTCCATTTTCGTAATGGCCGATTCCGGAATTTTACCGTCTATATACAGCCTGCAAATCACTTCCAGTGAGGTGGACTGGGTCCAGTCATATATTCCGTATGCAATCGATTCAAGCAGACTAATCGCTTTCACATCGAGCTGATAGATTAGTTCGAAAATGGCATACTGACAGGCGGCCATCCATACACCTAACAACGGATCTCCTTCAACGACATCCGAAGGTCCCGGCGGCGGATCATGGAATTTGCTACGCAGATATGCCATGTCGTCAACACCTAAATTACCGGACACCTACTTCGCGAGACTTTCAAACGATTTTTCATCTTTGATCAAGGTCTTGCCAAGAATTGCAATAAGATAATCAAGATCAGAGTGTTTCACAATTGACATGTATTAAAGCTATATCAAGTCGATCGACGGTCTTTTCGGCAATTGTCTATTCTTCTGTCGAATTCAATCTATGATTCACCTTCTTATAATGTTGCAATTTACATTGCCTGTCTTAGCATAGCTACCTTGTAGCCAGTTTGGCCTGTGTAGGATGGACGGTGGTCCTAAACAATAAATTTCCTGTATTCTCTCGGAACTTTCCCGGCTGTGAAGTAACATACGTGATACACGGTACGTTGTACGTTAAATTTATCTTCTATGGTAACCCCTACTCAAAAAAAGGCCGCCCGGATCGCCGGTTTTATGTACCTTTTGTTATCCGTGCTGGCATTTACAGCAGCCTTTGGTATTCGGTCACGTATCCTTGCAGGAGACGACTATGGTATTATCTCCAATCGTATCCTGCATGCCGAAACCTTTTTTCGACTTGGCATTCTATGTGACCTGGTAGGCGGCGCAGGAAACGCCGTATTGGCTATTGCCCTCTATACGCTGTTAAAGCCGGTGAACCAAAGCCTTTCGCTGCTGGCAGCCTTTTGGAGACTTGGCGAAACGGTGATCCTGGGATATATAGTATTTCACAGCATGATGGCGCTGCAACTGCTAAAAGACCCGGGTTACTCCAATGCCTTTACACCTGCGGAGTTGCAGGGGCTCGTTCGTTCTTACTTCGATGCGCAAGGGGCGGGCTTCAGTATCGGGCTGTTTTTTTACTCGTTGGGCTCTACCCTGTTCTGCTATTTGCTGTTCAAGTCGGGGCTTGTACCCAACTGGCTGAGCCTGTGGGGAATGTTCGGCTCTTTGGTGGCAGGGCTATGCCTCGTGGCTACAATCGTTAGCCCACCGCTCGAAACTTTCCTCATTCCGGCAGGCTATATACCCGTGGGGGTTTTTGAAGTCATTGCCGGTTTCTGGTTATTGTTTGTGCCGCTGAGAGCTCAATTACCGGGGGCCATTAACTCTCTTTAAATAGAATTCAATCAGACCCAGTGATGTCTGATTTTATTGAACAATTCATCCTCAAGAGATTGCCTTAAAATTTGCCAATAAGCTTTCAGTAAGTGTGATCACGGCATCCCGTTGTTGACTATACGCATCCCATACCGATATGCACCATTGATGGATCATGTCATCTCTCTGCCTACCGGGAGGCGTGTCTACAACATCCGTTATGGTAATGCTACCCCTGTTCTCCGGCAAGGACTATCTGGGGTAAGCTTTTGTTATTTTGGCCATGTGCAAATGTGCCAATTGAACCTGCCGGCCGGTATATCCTTTTTCGATGTGCAGAAAAAGCCCTGCCAGTGAGAAAAAGATGGTGATGGTCTTCGATTGTTCGTTTGCTGTTTGAGCTTGAAAAGCATCTACAATATGTTGATGTATAAAAGCGGGATCGCTTAATGACAGCGTATAAAAAGCAAGTGCAGAATATTGTTCATTT
Organism: Chitinophagaceae bacterium; assembly: GCA_003167015.1. Lineage (GTDB taxonomy): Bacteria > Bacteroidota > Bacteroidia > Chitinophagales > Chitinophagaceae > Puia. The sequence continues at coordinate 12,940 of PMUF01000341.1, forward strand.
TCAATCATAGATCATCAGTTAAACTTGTTGTTATTTAGTATTGCCGAAATAGTCATTGTGGGCGGCCATCATTCGCAGGTCGTGGAAGTCGCCATCTCACGGATGGTAATATGTAATCATCCAGCCAGCCGGCTTATACCAGATCCACAGGCCTTCCCGAGATTCCGGCTGACCATAGGCTAATAAATTGCCCTTGAATTCCCGCAAGTATCCTTTGTACTGTTCTTTGTCCATATGGATTCCCATTCCCTTCAGATCTTCCACCCCCTGGTCATACACCATCGGAAGGGCGCTGGAATCCATTACGCTTCGGGGTTCGAAATCCGGAGGGCCGTATGTAACACCAATGGCAAAAAACACCCATGTGTTGTCCCGGCTGGTATCAAGCAGGTCTGCATTTAATTCGATGTACGGATCAGTATACTTATCTTCCCATATCACATCTCCATTTTTTATCCATTTAGAGTCCACATAGATATCATCTGAGTCATAATACACTCTGCTAAATATCGAATCCTCATCCAAATCACCATCTAAGTTACCAACGGTGAGAATTGTCGTGTCCAGCTTTTTGCCGTTGAACCTTTTTATCAGGTCAAAAAAATTAGAAATGAATTTCTTATCGTAAGAAGTCGTATCGTGGAGGCAAGCTTCCTGGTATTTTTTTAATAATGCAGGAGGAATGGTGAGGGTCCCAGCATTGTAGGCAATTTTTTGTTGACCACTATCTGCCGGTTGGTTGGTAAGCGAATCTTTGCCGGCTTTAGTAGCCGGATGGCTATTGCAACTGATCAAAAAAAGGTTAAAGATCAGTCCGAATAAAATTTGCTTTAGCAGGTTGAGTAACGTTTTCATATTTATCGTCCCGGTGTTTTTCACACATACTCGCAAACCGATCTTATCCTACCCTGAAGGAGCGCAAGGCTATCTTGTCCCCCCCTGGCAATAAGAGCCTCTTGACACCATCAACAAGAGGAAAGGCAATAAAATAAACCTCATATCATACGGTTTCTTATGGCATACGAAACTCCTACTAATGAAAGTACCACATTTGCATGAGACAAGTCAATAGAAAAATTTTGAAGCAAGGATAAACAATCGCCTAAACGCTCGCAGAAGCGCCGGCCTGGCCTGTACGTCTCCTATAAAAATGGCACCCGTCAAATCGAAAGTCAGGCCTGCGTAAACCCATTCCTTGAGCCTGGGAAACCCGGGCAGCAAAAGCGTGATGCATCCCAGCAGTTTAGCGTATCAGGGATTTTTGCGCCAGCCAATCATAGAACTTTTTCGCCGTCTTCACCGAACTTAGTCTATGCCCATCCCACGGGTAAAATCCCACTTTTGCATCACCCAATATCCGCTACCAAAATTAAGCTACTATGAATTTCTACCGAAATGCGCTGCGGATAGCGCTGTTGATGACGGCCATGGCCTTATTTACCCAAGTATATAGTCAACCCAGCGGCCAGTGGATCTGGCAGGGCGGCGACAGTGTTGACGACATGCCTGCCGTTTATGGCACTCAAGGCACTCCATCGGCAGCTAACAACCCTGGCGCCAGGAATTCGTATGCCTCTTGTAAGGACGCATCCGGCAATTTCTGGCTATTCGGCGGTGCTGATGCCAATGGGAATTATTACAATGACCTTTGGGAATACACCCCGTCGACAAGACAATGGACCTGGGTGAGTAACTATACGATCCCCAATGTCCAAACTTATAATCAAATAGGACTCGCTTTTCCGGGTGCACGAACGGGTGCTATCATGGGCTGGAATGCGGCAGTTAATTATTTTTGGATCTACGGGGGCCAGGGCTATGACGCAAAAGGGAATTACGGTTACCTGAACGACCTCTGGCTATACGAGCCCGATGAAGGCATATGGGAATACGTCTCCGGCAGTACCATAGCAAACCAGTCCGGCATTTATACTGGCAACGGAAAAACGCCAGGTGGAAGAAGCTTTATGTCCGGAGGCTTAGACCCCTCGGGTGAACTGTGGTTTTTTGGTGGATATGGCTATGGGAGTAATGGCGTGCTGGGTCTTATGAATGATGTTTGGGAATATAACTACTTCAAAAAACAATGGGTTTGGAGAGGAGGAGACAGTACATCTGATAGCTATAGCGTGTATAACAAAAAAGGCGTTGCGGGCGCAGGTGAGCCGGGCGGCAGATATCTGTCTCTTGGCTGGGTAGACGGTAGTAGCAATTTATGGATTTTCGGTGGAAATGGCTATGGCTCGAACTATGCCGACTACGGCGACCTGAACGATCTTTGGAAATTCACGCCGAGTAACTCGACGACAGGAGGAACATGGACATGGGTCAGCGGCGCCGACAGCACGAAAGCAGCCGGTGTTTACGGCACCGAGGGAGTTCCTGCTACGGCCAATACACCGGGAGCAAGAGCCCTGCCATTCGGCACGCCCGATGCATCGGGTAACCTGTTACTCTTCGGCGGGAACGGCTATGATGCGAATGGAGGCCTTGGCGATCTGGACGATTGCTGGAAATACAATCCTACTGCTAACCAGTGGACCTGGATCAATGGTTCGAACGGCATTGAGCATCCGCCGGTATATCCACCTGCTCCGGGCAATATAAAAGCTGGCAGCGATCCCGGCGCGAGATGGGAAGGTGGCGTCTGGACGGATGGGTCCGATTTGTGGATTATGGGCGGGGCTCGCGGCAATAATGACATCAAGGGAGATCTCTGGGAGTTGAATTTTAGTCCTTATCTGACAACGGCAGGAAATGTAGGAAAATGGACCTGGGTCGGTGGTCCCGATACAGCGAATAGTCCGGAAGTCATTGCCGGGGTTGGCCAGCCGGTGTCTATTGAAATGCCGGGCGCCAGGAACGGATCAAGCTATGGCATGGATGGTCAGGGTAATTTTTGGATATTCGGCGGGAATGGCTATGACACGAAAGACAACTTTGGTTTGTTAAATGACCTTTGGCAGTATAGTCCTCAGAGCAATGTTTGGAATCTGGCAAGAGGGGGTACTCTCGTAAATCAATATGGCACCTATGGACAGAAGGGCAGCGCCATGCCGGCCAATACCCCAGGATCACGTTCGGGGCAAACGGGCTGTTTTGACAAAAATTTCAACTTCTGGGTCTTCGGCGGCAGGGGATATGCCGCATCTGGTTCCAGCGGCGGATTGAATGATTTGTGGGAACTACCTCACGCCAGGCCGCCATGGGCCTGGACCAGTGGGGTCAATGCTACTAATGGGAGCGCCTCCTATGGAACGGTAGGAGTCGCCGCATCGGGGAATACACCGGGCTACCGCACGGCATCCTGCTCCGCGATCGATGGCGCCGGCAATATCTGGATCTTCGGAGGTCTTGGCGAAGATGGTAACGGCGATACGGCTGTCGAACTCAACGATCTTTGGAAATACAATCCGGTCACCAAACAGTGGACATGGGTGGCAGGGAGCAAAGTAGGCAATGGAGCCCCGGTTTATAACAGTTCCGGCGGAAATCCGGGGGCACGCGAGGGCGCGGGCAGTTGGTTCGACGCTGCCGGTAATCTTTGGATCTTCGGTGGATTCAATAGTACGTATGGCTATTATAATGATCTGTGGGAGTTTACCCCCACTCCCGCTCCAGGGTCCTGGAAATGGGTCGGCGGCGATCAAAACACCACTACTGTCATACATCCCGGCGTCTATGGTACAATGGGTGCGGCCGCCTCCACCAATTGGCCCGGCCCCAGAAGGTCATCCGCAATAACCCATGATGCTGCAGGCAATGTATGGCTGTTCGGTGGTTCCGGGCGTGATGTCAACAGCGCTTTGGGAGTACTCGGCGATCTCTGGAAATATTCTCCGGCATCGGGTCAGTGGACGTGGATGGGCGGCGACAACACGATCTCCACTGCTGCCATTTACGGCATAATGGGAAGCGGCAATCCGGGGGACAACCCCGGTTCACGCCAGTTGTCGGCCGCCTGGGTCGATGGTTCGGGTAATTTTTGGTTAGCGGGCGGATCCGATTATGCCGGAAAATACTATAACGACGTTTGGAAATTCATGCCACCCCCTGCCGTTTCTCTGCCCATAGAAGAAGTGACCCTCGAAGGTCAGGCGGAAGCAAACGCCAACAGCCTCACCTGGCGAACTATCGATGAGCTCAATACCGCAGGCTTCGAAGTGGAAAGGAGCACAGATGGAACCAATTTCTTCGACATCGGCAGCGTAACCGCCGTCGGCAATGGCAACAATAGCTATTCGTTTATGGATAGCCAGCTGCCGCGCGCTACCCAATTCTTTTACCGGCTGAAAATGTCGGATAAAGACGGAACGATCACTTATTCCCAGACGATCCTCCTGTATACTGTTGCCCCCTCCGGGCTGAGCGTCTATCCCAATCCGACGCATGGCAGCGTCACCCTGCAGCTAAAGGACAACAGCCTGTTGAATACCCAGCTGAAACTGCTGTCCATCGATGGCCGGCTGATCACTGAACAGGTCATTACCGCGCAACAGCAGCTGATCGATCTCAGTCGGGTATCCCGTGGCGTTTACGTGTTGCAATTTGCCAACGGTTCAAGCGTCAAGGTCCTCAAGGAATGAGTTGAAAAAGTGAGAGGAGCCATGTAAGCTCCTCTCTGTATTATGATATTATGGTTTGAATTGAACGCCCAAATACTTCATGGTTTGCTCGTAATCCATGCCTGCCGGAATGCTTGTCCCTCCCGGAATGATTATCCACCGTACGGAGACAGGGCCGCCGCTGGAATTGAGTTCCGAGGCGGTTAAGATACCCAGTGGGTCATTGACATTGACAGTCGCCTGGGCGGTATCGTACACGCAATCCCAGTAGGTAGTCCACGCCGTTCCATTGTAAGGCACATTGAATGTATACGGTAATTGAACGATCTGGCCCGTCGGCCAAACCGAAGAAATAAAGACTCCCAGGTTCGCAAAACAGAACACGGCGCCGCTGTTGAGGACATTAGCAGTCAACGCAGGGATCGGCTGGGTAAAATAAGAATGTACCCAGTTGCCGGTTGTGCTATCCTGAGACCACACTTCGGGATTTACCCAGGGCGTATACTGTACGTTGGCGGTTCCGGCCGGTCCCTGAAGGGCAATGGGCACTCCCCAGCCACCACTAAGCTTTGGACCATATAGATTGTGAGCGACGGTGTCCATGTAGAAATCCCCTGTTGTACCTAATGCAGAAGCAGGCGCTCCGCATCCGGCATAGATCTGGGTGCCCGCAGTGCCCTGTGCTCCCTCTGCCCCTTGCGGACCCGTTGCGCCGGTAGCACCAGTCGCACCTGTAGCTCCGGTCTGGCCCTGTGCTCCCTGAGGACCTTGTGCACCTTGGGGGCCCGAAGGACCCCGTGCTCCCTGTGCTCCTTGCGGACCTTGCGGCCCCGTTGCGCCGGTAGCACCTGTAGCTCCGGTCTGACCCTGCAAAGAAAAGCCGCTTCCCCAGCCAGAAGAAGACTTAGGTCCGTATAATACATCAGTAGTGAGATCGAGGTAATAATCGCCGGGATTTCCAAGGTTAACATCGGGGGTAGTCATTCCGCTATAGATCACCGTACCCGAATCATTGGCTGGCCCTACGAGACCAGGGGCCCCCTGTGGGCCGGCAGGACCTGCCGGGCCGGCGGGTCCTGTTTTTGTACAGCCGGCAATGCTGAGGCCGATCAAAGCGCATCCCAACAAGGCGCAAAGAACTTGCTTGGTTTTCATATGATATTGGATTTAATAACGAATTCAAATAGTCTATAGACAAAGTATGGTCACTCTTCTGTTCTTACTGCGATGTGCCGGTGAATTATTGGACACCTGCGGATTCGATTCGCCATCGGAATGGATATCCATCCGTTGTGAGTCGATGCCCTTGCTTTGCAGGTATTTTGCGACAGCCTGAGCGCGGGCATATCCCACTCTTACATTTTCCCGCTCCGTACCGATATTACAGGTATGTCCGGTTATCAGGATATGGACATTGGGATATTTATTAAGGAGATCCGCCACCTGATCCAAATGAGGTTTCGCGGTGACAGGAATGTCTGTCTTGCCCAGGACCCCAAATACTACCGGCTGCTGCATAACGGCTATCTCCTCATGGCGCATAGCTGGTTGGGCCGGTTCTTCAACCGTTTGCGCCGGTTGCGGTTCTTTTGGCTGTTCCTCTTGCACCGGTTTTGGCTGTTCCTGCTGTACTGGCTTTGGCAGTACCTGGGCAGGCGACGCAGGAGCGGTGGCCGCGGCAGTTTCCGGACGCGTTTCCGGTGATGGCGGGACAGAAGGCTTTGAGGAAGTCCTGGAGGGTCTGGACTTTGAGTGTCCAAAGCCCAGCCTCACAGTTAATCCATAGGAAAATAATTTAGCGGCGCCGGCATTCGGCAAATTCAATACACTGCCTGGCTGTACGCCGGTGATCCCACTGGGGTTGTACGACACCAGCGATGAAGCGCTATTACTGCCCCGCATATCGGATAATCCGTATTCGAGATACAACCCCGCATAGAGCCTGGTATGCGGCGACAGCATGAAACTTAGTCCTGTCTCTGCGTTCAATACCGCCTGCGTTTTCAGCTTAGTGGTGGTTTCTCCCAGCCAGCCGCCGATCGTGCCAAACCCGTGCTGCGGCAGGTTCGATACTTCCACATTAAAGTCGGGATAATAGCCGGAAAGGACCAATTGCTGCGCTGATGCCCTGACCTGAGCATTGAATGGCAATAGCAGCTTCCCCCCTCCATCGATATACCATTGGGTATGGGACCCACCGGTGTGGTATTGCAATTGTAAGGGAATACCAAAAGAAAAAAATTGTTGCTTTTCCTGGTAGCCTGTCGTTTTTATATCGTATCGAAACGCAGAACCAGTATTGTCAACCTCATCATAAGAGTATGTGCCATCTTTCAAAGTAGCCTTGCTACCATACCATCCACCGGTCAATCCCGTGATCAAACCCCAATGACGGCCCACAGGAAAAGTATACCCTACACCCAAAGAACCATTGGCCAGGAGACTGCTCTGGCCATTTTGTACTTTATACGACAGGCCCTGCCATCCGCCATTCCCCCAGACATTCAGTTCCTGGGCGCCGGCTTTGGCTGAAGCCATCGTGAAACATGCAAAAGCCAATATGATCTTTCTGTTCATGTTAGTTCGGGGGGTTTCATTTGATCGCAAAATTGAAGGCATTCAAGCGGATTGGCACTAAACAAATCGTTATCGGGAAATAGAATTATTTCTATGCGCAGAAATTTTCCCGGCATAAGTCTATGTTTAGCTAGACTAATGTCTATCGGATCATTGTGCAAAATTGGATTGCTTTGCTCCTGATTTCCTAATTCCTATGACCTCCCCGGTCACCCGCCGTATTTTCCTATTCCTATGATCCCCCCGGTCCCACGCCGTATTCAAAAAAAAATAGGAAAATCATGAAAAAGTCTACGCGCTTTGCATTTTTATTCTTTAGCCTGTTTGTAACTGCCCGTGTGAAAGCACAGAACACATGGTGGACCATGACCAGCGGCAGCTCCACCCCAAATGTCGCCCCCGTCTGGGGAACCAAAGGTCAGGCCAGTATAGGCAGCAGTACGCCCAATACGCCTGGCGGCAGAGGGAACCACAGCGGCTGGATGGATCCAACCTCGGGCTATTACTGGATCTTCGGCGGAACGAATACCAAGCAAGGTCTCTTCAATGATCTTTGGGAGTTTATCCCCTCGTATGGTCTCTGGATCTGGGTCGCCGGTGACAGTACGGTCACGACCCCTACGCCGGGTGTCTATGGCACCGAAGGCATTCCTGCTCCGGCCAATAAACCGGGGGGCAGAGAAGGACAATCAGGGTTTGCCGACAGCAAGGGAAATTTCTGGATCTTTGGTGGTTATGGATACGACGTGAACGGACATGTCCAGTATTTGAACGATCTGTGGAGATACTCAGCCGGCTCCTGGACATGGATGAGCGGGGACAATACGGGCAACAACCAGGGGATTTATGCCACCGTCAGTACCGAGGGACCGACCAATAAACCCGGAGCCCGCGTCTTCGCAAGCACCTGGATGGACGCATCGGGCTATATCTGGCTGTTCGGTGGCTATGGCATTGATGGCAACAATAAACAGGGCCCGTTGAATGACCTGTGGCGATTCGACACCACCAGCAAGCAATGGGCCTGGGTCGCCGGATCGAACACCATCAATCAGAATGGCAGTTACGGCACAATAAATCAACCAAGTAACCAGAACACGCCCGGGTCGAGGTTTGGGCAAAGCGTTATTGCTGACGCCCAGGGCAATTTCTGGCTGTTCGGCGGAACCACCGCACCCAGTGTCGATGTGAATTCGCCCACTACTATTGCCGGCTATTTCAACGATCTTTGGGAATTCACTCCCGGGAAAGGCAGCTCCCCCATCACCGGCGCGTGGACCTGGGTCGCCGGCAGTAGTGCGGTGAATGAAAACGGGCATTATAACAAACAGAACGTTTATTCGGCGAATAGCCAACCCGGCGCGAGATTCCAGCAAGCTTTGGAGATCGATAACAACGGCAACCTGTGGGTTTGGGGAGGATATGGTGTCGACGCCCATCCAGATGAATTCAGCCTTTTGAACGATCTTTGGGTATATAACCCCAACAACCGGCAATGGGCCTGGGCCAATGGCGATAGCATTGGTAACCAGCCATCCAGCGTCACCCAACTGAATACACCTGCTGCCACCAACACACCTTCAGGCAGACAGGGATTTGCCTATTGGATGGACAGGGTCAGCAATCTCTGGATTATGGGCGGAGGCGGTGGCGGGGGTACCCCTTCCGGAGGCGTTGGCACCTGGTATGATGACGTCTGGTTTTCACCTCTGTCAGTCATTGACCTGGCCATCCAGGAAGTGAGTCTTCAAGGCACAGCGCAGGGGAATGATAACCTGCTTACCTGGCAGACCGTGAACGAGATCGATGAGGTAGGCTTCACTGTGGAAAGGAGCACTGATGGGATCAGCTTCACAGATATTGGCAGCGTACCAAGTGCAGGCAACGGCAACCATCAATATTCCTTTACGGATGACCATCTGCCCGCGGGGAGCAGTACCTTTTATTATCGCCTGAAAGAGACAGACAATCTCGGAAATATCGTGTACTCGCAAACGATCGTATTGAATGGGGTTGTCACCGGCAACATCACTCTTTATCCCAATCCTGCTACCTCCGGAGCCATCTTAAGCATCCCCGGCAATAGCACCCTAATAGGTACTACGGCAAGACTATATGATCTGGGCGGCAGGTTCCTCAGCGAACAGCTGATCTCCAGTCCTCAGCAATACATCAATCTGAATTCCCTGGCCGGCGGTGTCTACCTGCTAAAGCTTGCGAATGGTCAGACGCTGAAGCTCATCAAAGAATAAGAAAAACCATAGGGTCATTATGAATCAGTCCGCGGCACCGTTGAATGGCGCCGCGGACTTTTGCATTGAGGGAACAGCCGCAACGGCCAATGTGACCGACGGGCCTCTATTCCTGACCCGAAAATTGTCTACAACATAAAATGAAAAGTGTATATACCTTAGTTGATGTAATACCGTTAGACCTTATCCTACTTTTTTATTCCTACCCTCATTCCCTAACCTTTTAAGCACCCATTATGCGATTTAACTGCAAATGCGCACACATGCGTTTGTGTCTACATCTCCGACACGATGCCCGCATTCAACTCTCCAAATTTTGCTGCGAAGGAAACCGCCTGACACGACAGCGATGATATCAGGCCGATGAGGCTTTTTACGAATGTCCGAAAATCCCGGCTTTTAGCAGGGTGGCCTTGCTATGCCCTGCCCGAATTACTGCAAGCTTCTCCATATGATAAAATCACTGTTTGGGTTATCGTTCCCGATACTTCGATCCTTCACGGGTTGCGGCCTCCTGATTTGTTGCGGCATTCTCCGTGCTCACGCCCAGGCCGGTCCGCCTTTGCCGGCAGGTAAGATCGACTCCATCCCGGCTAACCTGGACAAGCAGATGAAGCAGGCCGGTAAGCAGCAGGTGGACTCGGTTCTGGGGATCGTGAAAAGCCCCCTTGCACAACTGCAACAGCCGGTAAAACTATTTGAGGGCAGCAAACCGGTAGCCATCAGTAAAATAGGTGTAACTGCCCAATATGCCTATTTTCAGGATACTTCCGGAATGGCACTGGGCGCATTTCAAGAGATGACGGGGACTATGGGCTACAATGCTGACTATGGAGTGGCCTTGTCGGGAATGCCGTTCACCATGAGCATCCGGGAGAATAACGGCGTCAATTCCCTGAACTATACGCCGTTTCAGAATTTCTACCAATTCAACTTTAACCATCAGCAATACCTGCAAACACTGAGAGACAAACTGTTGCAGAAACTGAGCCCGGAAGCTCTGATGAACTCGGCCCTTCGCCGCGTGAACATCATCCGCAACAACTATGAGACCGAATTGAATGGGGAGGTCACCCGGATGCAACAGGAATATGCAAAGAATTATAAATCCACGGTCACGGTGCCGGCGGGCGCCACGAATCTTTCCTCATCGGATATGGGGGCGCTACAGACACAGCTGATGCCGGCCGATTCCATCCGGAAATATCAAAAGGAAATGGCGCGGTTGCAGGATATGATCAACCAGCGAAACAGTGCGGGATCGACCCCGAACGCAAGTGCCGGCGGGGCGCAAGGCGCGGCGGGCCGGGATTCTGCCTTTCAGACCACGCTGGCCAACGTGAAGCGTTATGAAACCATGGAGCAGATCTACAACAAGATTGTAGCGTATCGAAAAAAATTCATGCGCAATCCCCTCGTCAAACAGCTGCTGTCGCAATCCTCCTATTCTCCCGGCGCCATGAAAACCTATCTTTCGAATCCCAATAATTTAAGCCAGGTGCTGGATGACCAGGCCAGCCTGAGCGCCATGCAGCGGCTATTTGTAAACATCAAACAGCTGAACCTGGGGCAGAATGCGGTACAATCCGGCGAGCTCAATGTGCAGAATGTCGTCAACACGGGCGCCAATACCGAATTCCAGAACCGGACGACCAGTGTCGGGGTCATCTCCGGCCAGAACAACACTGTGAACAACTGGCAACAGGCCGGCCTGAGCAGCCAGGTGACACAATACACGAACCTGACGGGCTTTACATTGGGCTCCGGTACAGGAGGCCCCGTCAAGGAGTCCATAAGCTGCGACTTTTTTCAGCTGAACCATGCACCGTCCGGCGCAAGTGAGACCGGGAGTTCCCCGCTGCCCGTCGCGCCACACCAGGATGGGGCCATTACCCTGAATACAGGCTTCCAGTTCAGCCCACAGCAAACGGTGACGCTGGACCTGTCCAAATCCTTTGGATCTTATCAAAACAGCGGCACGAACGATGCCGGCACGGGTATTGGCAAACTGCCGTCGGGAGGATCGGTCTTCAACGGGGCAGGCAGGGCCAACTATGCCGCCATTCTCACCTACACCGGGAATATCCTGAAGACGGATATAAAACTCTATGCGAGGAAAGTCGGGTTAGGTTATAACGATCCCGGCAACCCGCTGCTGCATAGCGGGGAGACGGAGCTGAGGCTGAGCCTTGCCCGGAAGCTGCTGAAGAAAAAGCTGACGCTCAAATCCGAAGGCGGCTATCGCCGGCAGGTCTTCGATCCCTACGGGAATTTTGTCTACACCGCCTGGTCGGGCAAGCTGCAGGCGGGATACAAGATCGACAAGTATGACAAGGTCAACCTTACGTACCAGCGTAGTGATTATCAATCCGATTTCTATGGCCAGCCTCCCGCATTTGGCCTCAGCACAAGGCTACAGCTGGATGGGACCTACCGGTTTATCCTCGACGGGAACAAGGTGATGAACAATATTACGATCAGCCGGCAACAGACCGATATCCCGTTCACAACCGGCGGGAATTACCTGGACAAGTCCCTGCTGATCACCAATACATCGACCTTCACGGTGAATAAGAATCCGCTGTCCATCACCATCCTGTCCAATACTTCAGATAACAGCAGCTATTATTTCAATACTTCCATGTTCAGCACCGAGGCCAACTATGCGTATGCCCTTCCGGGTTGGCCCCGGATGTCCAGTGGTCTCGGCTATTATTACAATGAGGGCTGGAATGTTCAGGCCGGAATCCGCCAGCAGGTAAGCGCCATTATTCAAAAGAAGATAAGCCTTGACATCCAGGTAAGCTATAAGAAGGCTATCGAGGTCATCCAAACCTCGCTGGCTAATCAACTTTTTGTCAACACAACCGCGCATTATGCCTTTTAAATCGAGACAATGAAACGATATATGTACTTACTGGGTATCCTGATGCTGGATGCGGGTCAGCTGCCGGCCCAGATCAACTTTATCTTTGTGCCGGATATCTATGGGCGGACCGTGGATGGACTCGGCAACTTCCAGATGCAGAACCTGACAGGGCAGGCAGCCCGGGGGAAGGTGTCCATCTCCGTGCGGGAGAATATCAGCAAGACGCAGGTGCTGACGATTGTGTCGCCCGTATTTACGCTGAACACCGGTACAACGGCCTTTTCGGTGACTGTATATGCCGGCAGCGCATTCAATTTTACCAATACGCCGATCGCTGCTATCGCCAGCCAGACCCGAAATTTTCCGCCGGGGGAGTATACGTATTGTTACCGGTTTATGTCAGCAGGAGGGCGTGATGGAGATGGAGAAGACGCCTGTTTTGATGCCAATATCCAGCCGCTGGTGCCCATCAGCCTCGTCTATCCTGCCGATGAAGACAAGATCTGCCAGAAACGGCCGGCCCTGAGCTGGCAGCCGCCCATCCCCTTCCCGGCAAATATGTTGTTCCGGCTGCAGCTGACCCAGAAAAGACCGGGCCTTGCGGACGTGGAAGATCTCACCATGTATGCTCCGTTGATCCTCCTGGATAGAATCCCTTCCACAACCGTGAGCTATCCCTCCTATGCCCCTGACCTGCAGGAAGACAGCACGTATTGCTGGCAGGTTATCGCCTATCAGAATGGAGTGATCATGTCCACGTCCGAGATCTGGGAGTTTACCGTGCAGTGCAGCGATTCGGCTCAGCCGCTACTGAACGACAATTACCGTGAGCTAAAGTCGATGGTGAATGGCAATTATTATTATGCCGTTGGGATGTTGAAGTTCTCCTATCAGAACAACTACAATATTAAAAAACTGGTGTATGAGATCTATGGGACGGA
>PMUF01000303.1 GCA_003167015.1 Chitinophagaceae bacterium
CATTAGTGATCAGCTCGGAATCATTGATCATCGCACTGGCGTAGATATCATTCAGCTGGGCTCTGGTGTAAGGGCCTGTATCTCCATGGGATTTGTCGAACTCATAAGTATAAAAGGGCGATCTTTTAAAGATATAAAGCCCGTTATTGAGCGTGCCGCAAAAGATCTGTTCATTTGTCGGATCATATACCATCGAGATCACGTGGTCCGGGCAATCGGTGAGCTCAGCCAAAAAGGTCACCTGCACCCTATCCCTGCTGAAATGAAGCCGGTAGACCTGGTTGCCGCTGAATAACAGCGGGATCTCGCCGTCAAATTGAAACAACTGGACATTCTTTTTCCTGAAGATATCCTGCCGGGCGCTGATGGGCGTTAACTGGTAGCCATTGTTGATATCGACAGCATATGCCGAACCGTCTTCATGGAGGATATACACGTCTTTGCCCTGCAGGAAAAAGGCCGTGCCCCCCGGCTTCTTTTTCTTCCACTCAGCTGCCTTTTTTCCCCGGTCGAACAGATAGACATACGTAGGGGAGCTGGTGAGACATAAGGTATCATTGATCCACAGCAGGCTTAGAAAATCCGGGGTTGAATCGGCAATTTTCTCGGATACATTCTTCCTCTCGCCTTCCAGGGTCTGCAGGTTCCGCACGACTCTGTCCATAGCGTTCAGCCAGTCCAGCTTCAGACCGGGGATAACAGCCGCATTGTCCCTGTGGATCTCGATTACTGTGCCGCCGTTTCTTCCTACCGCCAGCAGCCGGTCCTCTGTCGTCTTATAGAGCCCATATATCCTTGAGGTGGTCATCTGCGGCAGGTTTTGCGTGGTAAAGCTTTTCACGCTTACACCGTCATATCTCACAAGCCCTCCTTCTGTACCAAGCCACAGAAAACCGGAGGCGCTATCGAAACACATGGTCCTGATCGTGTTTTGAGGCAGACCATTGACGACATTCAGATTCTTGACGAGATGCCAGTGGACAAAATCCTGGGCCCGCGAGGACCTGCAAAGGATAGTCGTTAAGCCAAGTGTAAACAAAATCTTCAAGGCCGTGCCAAAGACGAGACGCGCGAGCCCGGGAAGGTTTCGGAGGTCACAGCAGTAAGCAGACTTGATCGTTGGAGCCATCGATAGGTATGTTCGCCGGGTAATTTGTTCCAATTTAACGAAAATGATGATGTATCTGAGTTAAAACTGCGCTATTCCTTCATTACTTTTTGCGTATAAACCGTTCCATTCAATCCTCTTATTTCTGCTATATAGACCCCGGAAGCCAGGTTGGACATGGACAGGATATTCGTCCCCGGAGAGAGCATTGTCCCGGTCACCGCCCTTCCCGACGCATCGTATAGCTGCAGGTTTGCATGGGGTCCCCATCCGGTATTTTGAATGAACAGGCTGCTTTTCACCGGGTTAGGCCAAATGGCAAAGCTGCCCGGATTAGCCAGGTCGATCAGTCTTATTCCTGTATATGTGGCTGGAATATTTGGTGTCTGCAGCAGGATACGGTAATAGTCTTTTCCTGTTAAAGGGTGCGTATCTTCAAAGGAATAAGAGACGGAAGGACCGGCTTCCTCCGTGCCGATAGCAACCCAATGCTGGCCATCCCCGCTTCTTTGGATGGAATAGGTCCCTTCATTCAACGGCTGTCCATATTGCCAGTCCAGCAATACATTCCCGTCAGATTGAAGGGTCGCCGTGAAGTTCAGCCAGGAGACCGGTAGGACCACCTGTGGAAAATTGCAGGACGTGAGATCATACATTTGTTCTGAGCTGGCAAGGTCAAAAGTACCGATATGATCGATGGTCGACAAATCACTTTCCAAAAGATAAAGGTCGGTTTGGGTGGAAAGATAGATCTGTCCCGTTGGATCAAAGGCGATGCCGTTAAAGTTAGTACCTCCCGGGAGTGGGCTGGACGTAGGAGGGATAATCTCGAATACGGGTACGCTGGCTACGTTGGTCGAAGGCAGGTTGGCGGCGCTGATGAGATAGAGTGCATAGGTGGTACTGCTGGCGATCACCATCCATAGATTGCCTGATCCGTCCATGGCCATATCGCCGCTTGCCATGGATTGAAAATTGGCGGTTACGTCCTGGCCATTTTGATTGACAAAGTCTGAAGTCAGCGTGGTCCAGCTATCCGTTGCAATGCTATAATAACAGAGGTTGTTCCCTCCGTTCAGACAATACAGGAAAGTGCCCCCTGCATTGATGCATGCGCTTACCACGTCGGTGTAACCGGGTAACGGCGTAAGAGTAGTGGTCACATTTGTCGTAGAGTTGAAACTGGCAAACTGTATCGGGGTCTGATCCTCAACCATATAATAATAAAAGTTACTGTTCACGGGATTGTAGCCTATCGCATTCGAAAATGGTGGATTGGACAAGCCGGTGGGCGGCGGATTCAGTGCGGAATCAACCGTGGCATTGCTTACGTGTACAGGCCGGATATAGCCCTGATCTGTCAGCCCATAGATAACATGGGCCGGGTCCGAACATACTTGCGTCTTGCCTTGCCCCGCCAATGCACAAAAAATACTAAGACATAACATTCCTTTTATAGTACGGGTAAAGGTGTTTTTCATTTATACGGTTTTAAAAGGATATCCATTGGATATGTCGGCAATGAACAAAGAAAATAGTTTTATTTCATAACCTCGCTCAAGATAATTCTAGGACTGTTTAGAGAAACTTCTATGGGGAAGGCCCCCGGATAATCGACCCTTCGCCTATTGCTTCAGGACCTTTTGGGTGTATGTCCCCCCATCGGCGAACTGGACGGATATAATATACAGACCCGGGGACAAGGCGGCTACGCTGAAGTTGTTCGACCCGGCAGACAGGACATTTTCCATCACCTTTCTCCCGGAGGGATCATACAGGGTGGCTGTCGCATTGCCTTTGATGCCGTCATACTGAATGGATAAGATATCTTTCACGGGGTTGGGGGCAACGGTGATGTCGACGCCTGCCTGTATATCGATCATTTTTACAGGGGAATAGCTGCTGCCGTTTTCCGTGCTTTGCAGGCTGAGGCGGTAGTAATTCATGCCAATCAACGGATGAGTATCCGGCCAGGAATAGTTCATGGAAGAACCTGTGCTGGTGGCGGCTTCATAACCGATGTCAGACCAATGCTGCCCGTCAGGGCTGCGTTCAATGGAAAATCCGCCGCCGGCCGGTTGGCTGTATTGCCAGTTCAGCATCACCGATTGAGAGGGTTGCAGAGAAGCTGTAAAATTGGAGTAAGCGAGTGGTAGCAGCCCGAATCCCGGGAAATTGCACGACGTGAGGTCCTCCATGACTTCTGTGGTCGTATCCATGGTGAATCCTCCGATATGCGTTATGGTGGTGGTGCCATACATTAATTCATAAAGATTACTGTTGGTCGAAAGGTAGATATTGCCCGCCGGATCGAAGGCAATCCCATCGATCGATCCGCCGTCCTGGTAAAGGGTGGTCTGCGGGATCAGCTGCATCACCGTGAGCTGGGGCACATTGGTGGTGGGCAGCGGGCCGGGGGCCATATATAAGGCGTATGAAGTCAGCGAGGCCGTCACCATCCATAAATTACCGGCGCCATCGATGGCCATGTCTCCACCATACATGCTTTGAAATTGGGCGGTCACATTACTGTCATTTTGATCGACCATTACAGTATCGATCATCGTCCAGGAATTGGCGGCAATATCGTAATAGAATAAGGCATAACCTGCGTCGAGACAGTAATAGCCGGTGCCCGTTTCGTTCACACAGCCGCTGAGGACACCCGCATAATAGGGCATCGTCGCCAGGGTAGTCGTCTGGTTGGTGGAAGGATTGAAGGATACAAAAGTGCCCGGAGAGACAGATTCATCCTCGAAATAATAAAAATTCCCATTGATGGGATTGTAGCCTATTGCATTGGAATTGGGCGTATAGGGTAACCCGGTGGGCGGATTGATGGCTGAGTCGACCGCTCCCGTACCGACATGGACAGGCCGGATATTCCCCGAGCTGGTAAGGCCGTATATAACATTAGCAGGATCAGAGCACACCTGGGCCCGGCTTTCTTTTAGGATGAAAAAAGTGCAAAGGCATATTATTATTGTCCGGGATATCCTTTCTCCGGGATGGGTAAAGTTGATTTTCATATATATGGATTTTAATAGACCTGCCTTTACAGGCCAGGCAGGACAAAATAAATAGCCTTTTAACAAAATCCCGTTCGAAAAACTTCTAGGCCCATTCGATAAACTTCTAAGTTCATTCGAAAAACGTCTAGACAGTTTCCTTTGGGAGTTTAACAATTTTGCAGCACTGTACTCTTATGAAAACTAAAAATTCCATGAAAACCAAATTATTTCTCCTGCAGTTATGCAGATGCGGTGCCATCGGAATGACACTCATTAGCTTTTGGGGGAGCTCGCGATTGCAGGCGCAGACCCCCGGCGACTGGACCTGGGTCAGCGGCGGCAACACGACAAACAATCCTTCGGTATACGGTACCAGGGCAACTCCGGCAGCCTCCAATATGATTGGCGCCCGGTATGGACAAAGTGGTGGGGCAGGCTCATCCCCCTATTTCTGGATCTTTGGCGGCACTGATGGCTACGGGAACTCTTTCAATGACTTTTGGACATACGTTCCTTCTACGGGCATTTGGACGTGGATCAAAGGAAATAACACGCCCAATGGGGCCGGCATTTACGGTACCCGGGGAGTCGCTGCCGTCGGCAATACGCCGGGGGCAAGATATGCGCAAAGCGGTTGGACGGATCAATCGGGAATGATCTGGATCTTCGGCGGATATGGGTATGACGCTGACGGCAACCTCGGCTATCTCAACGACCTCTGGGAGTTCAATCCCGGGTCGTCGGCATGGACCTGGGTGAGCGGAAGCAGCACCGCGAATAGCTCCGGAGTATACGGGACCCAGGGCACGGCTGCCGCCGGCAACGCCCCGGGCGGCAGATACTATCAGAGTGGCTGGATGGATGCATCCGGTAATTTCTGGATCTTCGGCGGTAATGGCCTCGCCACCTCGGGCGGTGGCTACCTCAACGATCTCTGGAAATACAACCCGTCCACGGGGCTCTGGACCTGGATCAGCGGCAATAGTGCCGCAAGCCAGCCCGGCTCTTATGGCACACAGGGTATTGCCGCGGCATCCAATATGCCCTCCGGCCGCTATGCACAGGGCGGGGCCGCAGATGCTTCGGGAAATTTCTGGGTCTTCGGTGGGAGAAATACCAGCGGGCTCATGAATGATCTCTGGAAATACAATCCATCAACGGGGCTTTGGACCTGGGTCAGCGGCAGCAGCTCCGCGAACAGTGCCGGCGTTTATGGTACCCAGGGAGTTGCGGCCTCGTCCAATGTTCCGGGCGCGAGAGTGGTAAATATCTGGACAGATGCCTCGGGAAACATCTGGACCTTCGGGGGAGGAGGGTACGATGTTTCGGGTACCAACGGGGTAATGAACGATCTTTGGGAATACAGCCCCTCCGCCGGTCAATGGACGTGGGTCGACGGAAGCAATACGGTCAATTCCACGGGAAGTTATGGAACTAAGGGAACGGCCACAACTTCGAACCAGCCCCCATCCAGGCAGGTGGACGCCGGCTGGGTGGACGCCGCCGGAAATTTCTGGGTGATGGGGGGAATATCCAACGCAGGTCCCACCTATAATGACTTATGGGAGTACAGTCCTGTGGAAGTGCTGGCCCTGCAAGGATTAACTCTTCAGGGAATTTTGAAAGGCAATGAAAATATCCTGACCTGGCAATCCATCAATGAAATAAATACCGCGGGATTTGTAGTGGAGAGGAGTACTGACGGTATCAGCTTTTCTGGTATCGGCAACGTAACGGCAACAGGTACCGGCAATAACAGCTATTCCTTTACGGATGCTCATCCGCCTGTTCAGGGCAATGTCTTCTACCGGCTCAAAGAAGAGGACCGGATGGGAAATGTCTCCTGGTCCTCTGTCGTGGAACTGACCAGGACAGCTAATAGTAATATAAGTGTCTTTCCCAACCCTGCCGTCTCTGCTGTAATGTTGCAGATTAACGGCGGCAGCTTACTAAATACACCCGCAAGATTGCTGGATGCGGGTGGCAGGACAATCAGTCAGCAAATGATCACAGGCCAGCAGCAATATTTCGACCTGCAGGGGCTTGCCGGCGGCATTTACTTCCTGCAGCTGGCTGACGGCACAACCATAAAGATACTTAAGCAATAAAGATTCTGATCGGATTTACAGTTTGGGTTTTTTTAGTTTTTCTTAATGACAGAAGCACAAGACCCGGGATTTCTATCCCGGGTATTTTTTTCAATGTAAATCCAGACAAAGTTCTATACACATTCCCCCGGAAGTTTAACAATTTTGCAACTCCGTACATTGAAAACTAAAAACTATGAAACCCCAATCATTTGTGCTGCCGTTATGTCGAACGGGTGCCATCGGGCTTTTGCTCATTAACTTTTGCGTCATCTCCCGATTGCAGGCGCAGACCTCCGGTCTCTGGACCTGGGTCAGCGGCAACAACACGGCGAACAGCCCGTCGGTATACAGTACCGGGGGAACCGGGGCAGCCTCCAACATACCCGGCGCCCGGTATGGACTCAGCGGTGAGATGGGCTCTTCCGGCAATTTCTGGGTCTTTGGCGGCACGGATGGCCGCGGGAATGATTTCAATGACCTTTGGACATACGCTGCTTCCTCTGGCAATTGGACATGGGTCAGCGGAAAGAACACGGCCAATGGGGCGGGCGTTTACGGTACCAGGGGAGTCGCAGCAGCCGGCAATATGCCGGGGGCAAGATATGCGCAAAGCAGTTGGGCCGATCAGTCGGGAAATATCTGGATCTTCGGCGGATGCGGCTATGACGGTTCCGGCGACGTGGGCTATCTCAACGACCTCTGGATGTTCAATACCGGCACATCCCAATGGACCTGGGTCAGCGGGAACAGTTCCGCGAATAGCTCAGGGGTGTATGGGACCCAGGGCACGGCTGCCGCCGGGAATATACCGGGCGGCAGATTTTATCAGAACGGCTGGATGGATGCATCCGGTAATTTCTGGATCTTCGGCGGTCTGGGTTACGACGCCTCGGACGGTGGCTATCTGAACGACCTCTGGAAATTCAATCCGTCTACGGGGCTTTGGACCTGGATCAGCGGCAGTAGCAGCGCAAACCAGCCCGGCTCTTACGGCATGCAGGGTGTTGCCGCGATATCCAATATGCCTTCCGGCCGCTATGCACAGGGCGGGGCCGCTGATCCTTCGGGAAATTTCTGGGTCTTCGGCGGCAGAAGTAACAGCGGGCTCATGAATGATCTCTGGAAATACAGCGTCACCAAGGGCGAATGGACCTGGGTCAGCGGAAGCAGCTCCGCGAACAACGCGGGCGTTTATGGCACACTGGGAGTTGCGGCCTCGTCGAATGTTCCGGGGGCGAGAGTGGTAAACATCTGGACGGATGCCTTGGGAAACATCTGGACCTTTGGAGGAGGGGGGTACGGCAGTACGGACGCCACCGGGGTACTCAACGATCTTTGGGAATACAGCCCCTCCGCCAGTCAATGGACGTGGGTCGACGGAAGCAATACGGTTAATTCCGCGGGCAGCTATGGGACTGAGGGAACGGCCACAACCTCGAACCAGCCCCCTTCCAGGCAGGTGGACGCCGGCTGGGTGGACGCCGCCGGAAATTTCTGGGTGATGAGTGGGTCATCCTTCGCAGGCTCCACCTATAATGACCTATGGGAGTTCAGCCCTGTGGAAGTGCTTGCCCGGCAGGGATTGACCCTGCAGGGAGCTTCTGAAGGCAATGAAAATATCCTGACCTGGCAAACCATCAATGAAATAAATACCGCCGGATTTGTAGTGGAGAGGAGTTCGGACGGTATCGGCTTTTCCGATATCGGCAACGTCGCAGCCATCGGTACCGGCAACAACAACTATTCTTATACAGATGCCGATCCGCCTGTTCAGGGCAATGTCTTCTACCGGCTTAAAGAAGAGGACCGGATGGGAAATGTCACCTGGTCCTCCGTCATGGAATTGACAAGGACAGGATATACTCACACCAGCGTCTTTCCCAATCCTGCGGTCTCCGGTATAACATTGCAGATGGACGGCAGCAGCCTGCTGAACACGCCTGCAAGATTGCTGAATGCAGACGGCAGGGCAGTCAGTCAGCAAATGATCACGGGGCAGCAGCAATATTTCGACCTGCACCGGCTCGCCGGCGGCATTTACTTCCTGCGGCTGGCTGATGGCACAACTATAAAGATCCTTAAGCAATAAGGTTTGCTTCAGAGTTGTTTTTTTAGTTTCTAATCACAGAAGAAGAACAGACCCGGGATTTCTATCCCGGGTATTTTTTTAGGTTGCCCGGCTGGCTGCTCCTCTGCTTTACTCAAACTTTTTCTACCTGTTTTCAAAAGATAAAATATTTGTTTTGTAGTTGTACTCCTGTCCTTATGGAAATCCTAAAATCCGAATATTATGAAACCTATCGTTTTGACGACCATGCTGGCCTTTGCCGGCTTTTCCTGCATAACCCCGGCTGACGCGCAATCCGGCGAATGGGCCTGGATCAGCGGGGACAATACCGCGGACATGGCAGGTGTATATGGTACCAAAGGAACACCTGCACCCGGCAACAAGCCCGGCAACCGGGACAGCCATAGCGGCTGGAAGGACGCTTCGGGCAATTTCTGGATCTTCGGCGGAGAAAATCAATCCAACAAGGACTACAATGATCTGTGGGAGTATACGCCCGGCAATGCCAATGGTGAGTGGATCTGGGTCAGCGGCAGCAGCAGCACCAATGCCACGGCTGTCTATGGGACGAAGGGCACGGCGGCCGCGGCCAATCAACCCGGGGCAAGGTTCGGCCAATCAGGCTGGATGGACGCCACCGGCAATATTTGGATCTTCGGCGGTAATGGATATACAAGTAGTTCCCAGGGCTATCTCAACGACCTTTGGGA
>PMUF01000467.1 GCA_003167015.1 Chitinophagaceae bacterium
AGAGCGTTTGCATGGCATGCAAAAGGTCACCGGTTCGACTCCGGTAACCTCCACCAAGAACGGACCTATGGTCCGTTTTCCTTTTTATATCATTCCCTGAAAAAACAAACACTATAACCTGACACTTAAAAGCTCCCTGCCCAATTCATGCAGCCCTCTTTCAATTTTTTGCTTTTGCTTGTCTGAAGCCAGCGTATGCCCGGTCTTATATTGTCGTAATAAGGATGGGTTCATGCCTATTTTTTTCGCCAGTCCGGTAGCATCCAACATACCGAAATGATTAAATATGCTGGCAATATCATATTTAAAAGAGAATTCCAAATTACCACCGTTCAAAGCCGGATCAGGATCTTTACCCTCTTTCTTGCAGAAGTCCAACACATCTGCAATGACGCTTTCCAAATCCTTCTTGGCAGCTTCAATCGTCTCACCATAGGCAGTCACAGGAAAATCTTCTCCATAGATGCCAAATCCGGTAGAGGACGCCTCGATGATAAGTGTTACTTTCTTCTTTTTCATTTTATTATACTTTAAAAAGGCAGTAATCATTTCAACCCTGCTTGCTTCAAAATCTTATTGGCTGTACCTTGGGGAACCTCTTTAGTCCCATGCTTACCCAGTGGTATAATACCGGCCTTAGTAGGATGAACATATATTAAATGACCACTCTTTCGTTTGACATACCATCCATCTCTCTCCAGAAGCCGTTGCAATTCTGAGAATTTCATATGGAACGAGGTTTAATCGCCACCACAAATATAACATAAATGTTATTATTTTTAATTATTTTATAACGTTTTCGCAATAAAAAAAGGTCACCGGATCGACTCGGGTAACCTCCGCAAAATGGCCCTACAGAGCCGCATCAAATGATCGTCAAATTTCGACGATCATTTTTTTATACCCATTCCGTAGGCGCCTTGCCGAACTTTTTCTTAAAAGAATGCGAGAAATGAGAAAGACTTTCAAATCCCAGGTCGAGGTAGATGTCAGATGACTTCCTGTTCTTTTTTTCGATGAGATGGCGAGCCTCCGTCAGCCGTTTTTCCTGTAGCCACTGCCGCGGCGACCCACCAAATGTCTTTTGAAAGTCCCGCTTGAAGCCCGCAAGACTTCTCCCAGTAAGCTGTGCAAATCTTTCGACGGGGACATTGAAATGGAAATTGCTGAGCATGAATTTTTCCAGATCGATCTTATGGGGTTCAGAAAAGTCGAATAGAAATTCTTTCAGGCCTGGCATAGCATGCAGCAATAATTGCACCCCTTCCTTCACCTTTAGCATACCCAGGGCAGTCGTTATCTTTTCTTCCGGATGACGGACATAAGGTATCACAGATTGGAAAAAGCCTTGCAGAAAATCGTTTTTGGGAATAAGAATGTTAGGTTCGCCGCTGTATTTTCCCCCTATCTCTATTTGTTCCTCCAGGGCAATCTTTCGGAGCAGATCTTCTTTCAGGATAATGACAATGGTCTCGTAGTCCCCGCCGTCCGACGGCGTCTTCGTGATTTCCCCCAATTGATTTTTCCGTATCAGCAACATCTCGCCGTTTCTCATCGAAACCCGGCCACTGGCAGTTTCTAACGCAAATTGACCCGAAACCTGTAATACCAGGGTACTGTGCTCAAAGAAGCCAACTTTCTCCTTTCGTGTGGTCGAAAAATAAGAGTAGAAGAGGACTCCCGGGATTATTTCGGTTGGATTCGTCATATGATCTACCTCTGTAAGTACGTGCCACCGGCTATCGAACCCGGTGAAAAATTGGTGTTCAGGGTATTCCTCTCTTCCGGGGTGAATACAATCTCCATCGCTTGTATATTTTCCGGCAGCCGCGATCTCCGGCTCATGCTTACCAATGGCATGATATCATTACCCTGTGCATTTACCCAGGCGATCGCCAATTGTGTCGGGGTGTATCCTTTTCCCTTTGCCATTTTCTTTAATACTTCGACTTTCTCCAGGTTCTTTATCAGATTCTCTCCCTGAAAACGCGGGAAGTGGTTTTGATAGGCATTGACCGCAAGAGGTGCTTTCATCTCACCGGTCAGCAACCCTTCAGCCGTATTGGCAAAGGCCACTATGCCGACACCCAGTTCTTTTGCTGTGGGCAGAAGATCCTTCTCAATCCCCCGCTCGGCGAGCGAATAGCCAATTTCCAGCGCGGTTACCGGATGAATACGATGTACCTTACGCAACTGTTCTGCGTTTATTTCGGACACGCCGAGATAACGTACCTTTCCTTCTTTGATCAGATCGGCGACAGTTCCTATCACGTCTTCCAATGGAACACTATTATCTAATCTGCATGGCTGATAAAGATCAATCGTCTCTACACCCAAACGTACCAAAGAATAGTTGATGAAGTTCTTAATGGCTATGGGACGCAGATCCAATCCAAGCCATTGACCGCCGTGGAAGATCGCACCAAACTTGACACTTATGAACGCATCGTCCCTTCTGCCTTTGATGGCTTTGCCAACCAGCAGCTCATTGTGACCGCTGCCGTAAAAATCCCCGGTGTTCAGGAAATTAATGCCATTGTCTAATGCCATCTGAATGGTAGCGATACTTTCACCTTCATCTTGTACGGGACTGCCCCAAACCGATGACATGCGCATACAGCCTAATCCGAGTTTAGAGACCAGTGGGCCGTTTTTTCCCAACGCTATCCTTGCAATTGTTGTCATTGTTGTTATTTTAACAACACAAAGGTCGCCTATTATATCTATGGCCCATTTCCCTCATGGCTCAATTTACTTGTCTGGATGGCTCAACTCCGGCTAAAATATCAATTTGCTGTCCACGTATTATCCTTTTCATTGGCATCCACAAATATTCCACCCTCCAGCTTCAGCGTTTTTATAACTTTTCCCGTTTTAATATTTACAGCTATTTCTTTTTGATCGCGCTCCCAAACCATCGGAGTTTGATGAAAACTTTCATTTGATCCGTCGTCATAAGTCGCGATCACGTCAAAGGGAACAGCAAATCCACCAATGTTCTTAATGTCCAGCACATACCCTTTCGCAGTCTTGTCGACTTTGGCCAGGGCAAGATCAATGTACCCGGGAGTAAAGAACCAGTTATAAAAGAACCAATCCAAGTTCTTTCCCGAGCCCTTTTCCATCGAATAAAAATAATCCCAGGGAATAGGATGCTTGCCATTCCAGTTGTTCATGTAGTTGTGCAATGCCTTCCTGAATAATTTATCGCCAAGCAACTCCTTCAAAGCAAGATAACTCAGCGACGGCTTGCCATAGGCATTATTACCTGCCCCAAAGGTAACATCCGGGCTGGGTGTAATAATGGGGTTTTCTTTGTCATGCGAACTGTGGGTCCATCCGTTAACCCGGAATGATTTATAAAACTTATCAGCGGATTCCTGGCCTTTTTCGGAAAGGCCGATCAGGTATTCCAAAGTGGTAGCCCACCCCTCGTCCATAAAGGCGTAACGGCTTTCATTAGTACCCATGTAAAAAGGAAAGTAGGTATGAGCCTGCTCATGGTCCTGCACCAATTCGGCAAAAACAAGGTCATCGCTATGGCTGTCGTTGATCATCATGGGGTACTCCATATCCGCAAATCCCTGGAACACGTTCGATTTTGGATAGGGATAGGCAATGCCCGGCCAATGAGTCGAAAACCAGGCCAACGAATACCGGCCAAACTGGACCGAATGATGAAAGTCCTCCGACGAATCTGCGAAGGCAGCCTGCATGCTGACACGTCGCTGTGTTTTGTTGTCGACAACAACGCTCGCGGCATCCCAATCGTAATGGTCACTGATACCGATGGCAATATCGCTCACATTCGTGGCAGCCCATTTCCAGGTATTACTGGCATTTTGAGCGGTGACTTTTTTTCCGGCCCAATCCTGCAGGGTAGCCACGTGTATGGTGGAATCGCTCGTCATGGATTGCTTCAGACGTTCCGAAACATCGGGCTGCAGCACCTCTGACGGGTTCTGCAAGGTGCCGGTCGCCCATACCATGAAATCCTTCGGGACAGTTACATCGACGTTATAGTCATTAAAATCGTTATAAAACTCCAGGGCGCCCGTATGCGGCTGCGTATCCCATCCCCTATAATCATCATAAACCGAAACACGCGGATAAAAATAGGCGATATAAAAGCTGGTTGAATCGATTACCCCATCTCGACCGGGCCTGCGTGACAAGTTATAATGCCAGGCAATATCGAGCTTTATCGAATCATGAGGCATCAACGCGTCAGATAAATTCACCATCTGATTGGTAGTAATAGCTTCATTATTATCCCAGGCCGTTTTGACGCCCCGTATCATGATCTCGTCGACCTTGATTCCAGCCGATGTATCGGCAGGCCCTCTTCGTCCGCCACCACGGTGAACATTCACGATCAGTTTCATGTTCAGACTCCTCAGCGTATCGGGACTGTTATTGAAATAGGTAATTTGCTCAACGCCCCTGATGCTGTTGTCTGGCGGCGTTACCGTCAAAGAAATAGTATAACGTCCCCGATTTTCCCAGTATTTCTTTCCCGGCTTGCCACTCAGTGACCGTGTACCATTATCGTAGGCTTTTTGTATCTCAGGAGGCATAATCAGGGTTTGTGCGCCGGCTTGAAATCCCAGGAATAAAACGGTGGAGAAGATGAATGATCTTAGCATGTTCAATTATTAAAAAATAAAATACGAAGAGCAAATATACTTTTTTCTGTGTTCCACCCCCGGGAACCGCCCAGAGTGACCTGGCTCCTACGGAGAGTTTTCACTCCTATCTCTGGAGTACCGGTTCGACAGAGGCATCCATCACCATTACAAAACCGGATCTCTACTGGCTGCAAGTCACCGATGACAATGCCTGCACGGGCACCGACAGCATACAGGTAACACAGAATAACGATTGTAATATGACCGCTGGGGTGTGCTCGTCTTTCAGAGCAATCAACCAGGGACAGGATGGGATGGCAATTTTCATGGTTCGCCTGCAACACCGGGCGTCTTCGTCTGGTACTGCCGCTTTATACTGAATAGTCAGCCCCAGTTGGTGAAGAAGGGCACTGTCATTTTGATCCGATAGCCTCCCCGTTTAACACCACAAATACCCGGTCAAATACCATCTGCCGTCACCTAACCCCCTTACCTTCACCCCATCAAAATATTCGCACGATGGAACAAAGACCTCCCTTTCCCCCATTCACCCCCGAAACCGCCGCACAAAAAGTGCAAATGGCCGAAGACGCCTGGAATACCCGCAATCCCGAAAAGGTATCCCTTGCCTATACCCCCGATACCGAATGGCGCAACCGCACGGAATTTATCAATGGCCGGGAAGAGGTAAAAGCCTTTTTGACCCGCAAATGGGAAAAGGAACTGGACTACAAACTGAAGAAGGAGCTTTGGGGGTTTCGAAACAACCGGATGGCGGTACGCTTTGAATATGAGTGGCATGATGCTGCCGGCCAATGGTACCGCAGCTATGGCAACGAGCTATGGGAGTTTGATGAGAATGGCCTGATGAAAAAAAGATATGCCAGCATCAACGACCTCGCCATCAGGGAAGAGGACAGACGCCTCCGGTAACACCCTCACGCCATCCCTGGGGAAAATGAATTATCTTCAGGCCTTTTAACGACTGGCTGTTGAACGTCTATTTTATATCTGGTATGGGGGCTGACCATCGGGCATTTTCCCGTATAACCTTACCCATGGGATATAATGCACTATATATACATTGGGCTGCCCCTCACCAAAAGGAAAAATTAGCTGACTACGCCCTGCGGCTTGCAAGTCAGATCGATGCATCCGCGCCTTTCATCCTCGCAGGCTTATCGATGGGCGGAATGATGGCTGTCGAAATAGCCAAAAAATTCCCTCCCGTTTGCACCATACTCATCAGCAGCATCCCGGTGGCTGCTCAGTTACCTCGCTGTTACCGGTGGGCCGGCAAACTTCACCTCACCAGCCTGATATCGCCCTCTTTGTTGAAGGTGGCGAAAGCCCTCGCCAGATTCAAACAGGCACTGACCTGGCGCCCTTCACCGGCCAGTCAGCTCACCCATGACATGCTTCAGGAGGCAGACAATGATTTTCTCCGCTGGTCCATGATGGCTGTCCTGGACTGGAGCAATTCCCAACCACCTCATCCCCTCTATCATATCCACGGCACAAAAGATTGGACACTACCCATTCGCTTCACCCATCCCACACACGTCGTTCCAAAAGCCGGGCATACCCTGGTCATGAGCCACCCTGAAGCCGTGAATGCTTTTTTGGCAGAAGTCCTTCCCCCTTTTTGCGTAAATTGAGCCCCAAGGCAGCCTGATCCTCATCAGGCAAAATCGCAGGTATGACCGCATATTTCATCTCCGGCATCGGCGCCGATGACCGCATGTTCACCCATATCCGGCCGCCGGAAGGCTACCAGGCAGCCCATATCCATTGGATTCCACCGCAAAAAAACGAAGCCCTCGGCGCTTATGCCTCCCGGCTGATCGCCCAGATCGATACATCCGAACCCTTCGTACTCATTGGCCTATCCCTTGGCGGAATCATGGCTGTCGAAATAGCCAAGCGTATCGCCCCCCAATGCACCATCATTATCAGTAGTATCCCCTTGTCGGCCCACCTGCCCCCCTATTTTAAGGTCGCCGGCCAACTGGGGCTCGGCAGGATCATCCCCGCAGCCCTGTTAAAGGCTGCCACAAGCGTCAAGCATTTCCTGACCATGAAAACTCCCGCCAACCGACGCCTGATCCAATCCGTCATCTGGTCCGGCGACGACAAGTTCATCCATTGGGCCCTCAATGCCGTACTGGAATGGAACAATACGGAGATACCCTCTCCATTATATCATGTCCATGGCGCCAGGGACGAAGTATTTCCCATCGGCTTCACCCAACCCACCCATATCATCCCAAAAGCCGGGCATATGTTCCTGCTTAGCCGGCCGGAAGAAGTAAATAACCTCCTTCGTGTCCTCCTCCCCACCGTCTCGCCCCAAAATGCTCCCTCCCCCGCCTGACCCCCATCTGTCCGCCCTCCGCCTGACCTCGCCAAAACCGGACAGTCCCCACCTCCTTTTACCACCTTTTTGACCAAAACCGGACACCTGATTGCTCGAAACCGGACGGTCCTCTCGGGGCATCAATCCATAAGAAATTGATTATCAACATGTCTATTTTGTGGCACCGCGCTGGCAATCCCGTATATGCCCGCAGGGAACAAAATAAAACCCCCGCCGGCCCATCAAAATGAAATCAAATACTCACCATATAGTCAGGCCGGTCACTCCGGAAATAGCCTGCCCGGCTAACAAACAGCTCGCCGCCGCCAAACCGGCCGCAACTCATCCCGGTATTCTTACCGCTCATAAAGGTATTATGCCATTCAATGTACTATGTATTGTATAGTACCTTCCTTAAACATTATCTTTGTTATGCAAACAGTAAGTAATCAAACAATAACCAATCAAACAGTAAAAACTAAGTATATGTTACACACTACCAACAACCTCGGCCAGACCCTTTTAAATGGGAGTAAAAAAATCGCTATCGTAGCAGCCCTGTTCCTGACAGTCGGCCTCAGCAGCAGCTTCGCTACCCCAGTTTCCACTAACAATGCCGCTTCCGTCAGCGCCCCTGCCCGCGAAGGCAACGACCTGATCGCAGCATCCTTCCACAAGGATTTCAAACATGCTGAATTAATGGGTATAGAAGTCAAAAAGGCCTACACCAAAGTGACCTTTAAGCTGAACAACATGGTCCTGTTCGCCTACTATTCCGGTAACGGGGAATTGCTCGCAGTCGTCCGCAACATCCTGTCGACCCAGCTGCCGCTCCAACTGCTGATGGAATTGAAAGAAACTTATAGCAAATACTGGATCACAGACCTTTTCGAAATCAACAGCGACAACCAGACTACTTATTATGTCACCCTGCAAAACGCCGACGGCCGCGTAGCCCTTCGGTCCGGTGACGCCGCTACCTGGGAAACATATCGCCCCGAGTAAGACGACCCCGAAGACGCCCCGAGTAAGACGCCCCTAACTGAAACTATATAAACCATCAACCTTTCCTGCCGGCCCCGCCTTCGAGCGGGGTCGGTTCTTTATAGGAAACCCATCCCCTCAATACAACCGTTTATCCGCCTTCTCCTTCCAGTGCGTAAACAATTCAGCAGCAGCCTCCTCCGGTTGATGGATGAAAGGAATTTTCCTTTGGTCCGGCTGCTGATCGATCTCCCGGTAAATGAAGTCATCGTCGAATCCGGCCGCCGCCGCTTCCTCTCGGGTAGCAGCATGG
>PMUF01000164.1 GCA_003167015.1 Chitinophagaceae bacterium
ATACTTTTCAGGTGCAATTTTTTGGTGGTCACCAGCGGAAAGCCTTTTGCCAGGTCGAACCGCATCTGGTAGCCGAAACAACTGATCGTACCGGTACCCGTCCTGTCCGTCTTGGTCGACCCCTTGTCCAGTATATGTTGAAGAAGATCCAGGTATTGCTGCATGGGTGCAATTTACAGAAAGTCCCTTTTCCCGGCCGACCCCAAAGTTCCGATTGTGCGGAAATAGTGCATAGTTTGAAGTCTTAAAGAACTTACGTATTTTGGACGGGACCTGATACCCGTTTACCAAAACCGCAGTATTTGAAACTTTCTATCATCGTTTCTGCTGTATCCTGCCTCGTCATAGGGCTTTGGATCATAGGAAGGCTTACCTCCGCCTTCCGGCTTTTCAGGGTGACCCGTTCTGCCAACGAGCAAACATTTAAAACCGGTACATCCCTTTTCATCTCCAACCTGAAAAAACCCGGGCGATTCGACCTCATCTGTTATCAAGCCGTTGTCCCACCAGGGGGGTTGACGATCCTTATCCATCGGTTATGCGGTATGCCCGGTGATACGCTGGAAATAAAGGCGGGCGTACTATATGTCAATGGCCGGGAGGCCGACGGACCACTACCCCTTCGACATATCTACAGGATACAGACAAAGGACAGTCCGGACATCAGGTACGACCAGGAGCAGGCTTATACCATTCCCCCTTATACGAACACCATCTATGTTGTACTGGAAGACAAACGTGTGGAGCGGGAGAGCCTGAAGGGCGATCGCTACGTGCTGCCTCCCGGCTTGCGGGACGACGCTATATTCATCAGGCATAAAAACAATTGGAACAGGGATCACTTCGGTCCCGTAAAAGTCCCAGCCGGCCAGTGGTTCGTCCTGGGTGATGACCGCAGCAATGCCACCGACTCCCGTTACCGGGGATTTATCGACTCATCGACATTCGTAGGCTCCGTCCTGTGGAAATGACACGCCCCGCCACCAGAACTTCGTCGGACCGTCGTCCCTTTGTCCTCCTCAGTCCTACCCTTCGCTTCGCTCGGGTACGCTCCGCTCGGTTACTCCGCCAGCAGCCCGTTCACCGTATCATAAAACTCCTTCTTCTGATCCTCATAATGCTCCCCCGTTCCCGGCCCGCTGAATCCCGTATGGATCTTCACGATATGCCCATCCTTGCCGACAAAGATGGTCGTGGGGAAATTGACGATGCTTTCCAGCTGCGGCAGCGTCTTTTGCGACCGCTGCGGATCACCTACCGCTACACCCGTGATCAGCATGGGATAATGTACATTGAACCGCTGCTGGAAAGTACGCAGGCTATTTTGAGATCGGACGAAATCAGTACTGCGCTCATACGCCAGCGACACGATCTCCACCCCCTTGCTATGGTATTCATTATAGAAGCCGCTCAGGAACCGCGTCTCATCCATGCAATTGGGACACCAGGACCCCATGATCTGCACCAGCACCACCTTACCTTTGAAGCGGTCGTCCGATAAAGAGACCGGGTTGCCGTCAATATCTTTGAAGGTAAAAGTAAAAGGGACATCTTTATTCCAATGCGTCATCGCGAACTGATCCTCCAGATGCGCATTCGCATCCTTTACCGCGCCCCAGACCGAGTAGCCCGTGGGACCGGAGAACATCTGCCCGCCCCTCAACGAGTCGCCGTCGACCTTCGCCGTAAAATAATAGGCATGCGTGCCGTCAAATGTGGAAAGCCTCAGCGAGTCGCCATCGACAATCCCTTCCAGGTAACGCAGGTCCCCGCCGGCATCGAGAAAAGTGCCAGTCACCCGCGTCCCCTCCTGGTGAAACTCCCCTACGCGGAAAGTAGAGTCACTGCCATTGGGAGCACGAAAGACCGCCGCCCAACGCCCGGAGACGTCATGCACATGGATAGGACTGACCCCAACCCCAAAGCGGTATTGCTGCCCATACATCGCCTTAAACGGCGTCGACCGCCACGCATCCGCCGTATGCACGATCCAGACCCCGTCCAGGTCACCGTCCGGCGTCAGCACAGCCCTCAGCTGGGATTCATAGAAAGGCATCCGGATCAGCACCGAATCACCCGCCAGGGTTATATTGTCAACCAGCAGCCGCTCGCCGGCATTCCTGATATAGAGTATTTTTTTGCCGGCGCTGTCCTTGACCTCGAAATTAAAGACAATATGATTGCCGTCCTTTCTGACGAGGTAAGCCCGCCACAGTCCGTTGCGAAAACCCGGTCCGCCAGCCGCCTTATTCTTGCCCTGCCCGACCACATTGCTATCGCTTCTGATATCGGCCGCGCCCTCGCGCGTCCTCTCCCCGCCACGGGGCGTGCCCATTGCCATCTGGCATATCAATAACAGCCCGCACGCTATAATTTTCATCATAAAATCGATCAATAGGTGAACCCGCAATGTAGCAAAAAAACCGGAAAAAGTCTATCAGTCGGGTAGGGTACCCCCATCCCACACCGGGCCCGGTTATTTCAAATTGTCCAGCATCTCCGCTGTCATCCGTGTAAGGTCGTACTCCGGTTTCCACCCCCATTCCGCCCTCGCCACCGAGTCATCGATACTCTGCGGCCAGCTATCCGCAATATGCTGCCGGTAATCGGGATCGTACTGGATCGTAAACGCCGGCAAATGCCGCCGGATCGCTTCCCCGATCTCCTTCGGGGAAAAAGAAAGCGCCGCCACATTATACGACGTCCTCACCGTCAAATTCGCCGCCGGCGCCTCCATCAACTCGATCGTCGCCCGGATCGCATCCGGCATATACATCATGGGAAGATAGGTGTCCTCTTTCAAAAAACATTTGTAGCTCCCGCTCTCCAGCGCCTCATGAAAGATCTCGATCGCATAATCCGTCGTCCCACCACCCGGGGCGGATTTATACGAGATCAACCCTGGATATCGGATACTCCGCACGTCGACTCCATAACGCTCGAAGAAATAGTTGCACCAGAACTCCCCTGCATACTTGCTGATCCCATAGACCGTACTCGGCTCGATGATCGTGCGCTGGGGACAGTCCTTCCGCGGCGACGTCGGCCCGAAGACCGCAATGCTGCTCGGCCAGTAAACCTTGTGCAGCTTCTCTTCCCGGGCAATGTCCAGCACATTCAGTAAACCCTGCATATTCAGATGCCATGCGAGGTTCGGATTCTTCTCCCCCGTAGCCGACAGGATCGCCGCCAGCAGGTAGATCTGCGTGATATTCTGACGGATGACCTGCACATGCAGCATCTCCTTGTTCATGACGTCCAGCGAGACATAGGGACCGCTGCCTTTCAGCAATTCGTTCTCTTCCCGCAGGTCAGAGGCAACGACGTTGGCATTACCATAGATCTTCCGGAGGGCAAGCGTCAACTCAACGCCGATCTGTCCGCTGGCCCCGATGACAAGCACTTTTTCTTTGGTCATTATCCGTGGGTTTTTGGGCTGCGAAACTAACGTATTTTACGTTAGTTTTGCCCCATGGAATTCCTCGATAAGCTATTCACCCATCAATCGTACGATAAAAAGAACTTTTTCCTCATCGCCGGCCCCTGCGTCGTAGAGAGCGAAGAACTCGTCATGGAAGTCGCTGACAAAGTCTCGGCCATCTGCCGCAACCTCGGCATTCCCTACGTCTTCAAAGCATCCTATCG
>PMUF01000022.1 GCA_003167015.1 Chitinophagaceae bacterium
AACGGCGATCCATGCTGGAAGATCTCTAGCTTATTTCACGATGCCCGCCGGATGCAATATAACTTTTAATATATATCCTTCTCCGGGCCTTGAGACGATCGTCACCCATCCGTGATTGGCCTCCGCCCTGCTCCTGATATTGATAAGCCCCACGCCCGATTTTTCTATGGAAGTATCGCAGCCATCCCCGTTATCCGAGATAACAAGGGTAATCTCGTTTTCCAGCCTGTTTAAATGAATAATAGCCTTCGTGGCATTTGCATGCTTGATCACATTATTTAATTGCTCCTGCACAATCCTTAAAATATCCAGCTGCAGCTTTTCTTCCAGCTCTTTTTCGACAATTCCATTCTCATAAAATTCGATTCTTATCGGGTAGGCGACGATCAGGTCGTCTATTACGTTCCTTATGCTTTCAATGAGGCCCATCAAGTGCACGCTCGGGGTTGCCAACGTTTTCGAAATCTTCCTTATCTCCTCTATCACTTTCATGATATAGCCGGAGGACCGGTCAAGGCACATTTCCCTTACCTCCTCATCCGTTTTTGCCATTTCTATATACAGCTTTGCGGCGCCCAGGATCTGGTTCAGGTTATCATGCAGTTCCTTTCCGATCGCCGTCCGCTCGTTCTCATGCGCATTCAGCACCGCCTCTGTAATTTCCTTTTGCTTCGACAGCCTTTCCTCCATCAATTCGTTTTCCATTAATACCTTTTCCGTGATATCCGTTTCGATGGCAAAAAAACGGCTGCAAACCCCATCTTCATCCCATATCGGCTGCCCCTGAACGTGTACCCAATACTTGCGGCCCGATTTGCTGTAATTAACGATCTCGCAACTGAATGGCTGTTTGTCCCTCATTTTTTGACTCAGGTATTGGACGGTTAGGGTATCCGTCTCTTTTCCCTGAAGAAAGCTGCCCGGTTTCCTGCCTATCACTTCTTCCGGCTCATATTCGGTAATCCGGGTGAAAGCACTGTTGACCCACGTGATCCGTTCTTCGGCATCCGTGATAATGACCGCATTCACCGTTTGTTTTGCAATCAGTGACAACTTTTTCTCACTTTCCAGCAATTGAATATCGGCCGATTTCCTGGCCGTAATATCCTGTGTAGCCCCGATCATAGTGGCCGGAAAATTCTTCTCGTCATAAAATATGTGGGCGCGGTCTTGTACGAAGGCATATGTCCCATCGGCCTTTTTAAACCTGTACTCCACTTCCCAATTCTCGCCATGACCGGCCGTTGTTTCACTTAATTTTCTCAATAAGCTTTCTTTGTCATCCGGATGCACAAGTTCCTCCCAAAAACTCTGGGGTACCAGGGTATTCTCTATCGGATAACCGAACACCCGCTTATGGCCTCCGTCAATCCAGAACAACTCCTTATTCTGAAGATCCCATTCCCACAGGCAATCGTTCGTAACCTCCGTCACAAAACGATACAATTCATTCAAGACCTTCAACTGCTGTTCCGGATGATCTGCGTGCTTCGAATGCGCGGATTGGCTATGACTTTTAAATGAAACAGATAGGTTATCGTCGAAATAGTAGGTGATGACGTCAAACCAGGATCCCATTTCCGGCCAGTATTCTTCAAAATGAGCAGGAACATCCCGTAACGGCTTGCCGCGGTAGGAGGCGCAAAACTCCTTCGGAAGGTTGCCGGCAAAAAAGTCCCAGATATTCCTTCCCACTATGCTCTTCGACGCGACCCCTAATAATTTTTCGGCTGCCTTATTCCAATATCTGACGGTCCATTCCCGATCTACCTTAAAGAATCCATTGCTGATGATGTCGGCAATACGTATTCCGGAATAGCCAAAGCCATCAGCGGTTTGTTTAATGCCGCTGGAATTTGATAAGAGTTTAACAGCCATATTTCTCGGTTTTAATGGTTCGTTTTAACCGCCGCCAAAAAAAAGCCCCTGCTCGACATAGGGGCTTTATCCTCAACTGGACGGTGTGGGTTGTTCATAGGCTTGTAGTAAGTAGAAACCTCCCTTAGTTTTATCATTTTTGTACTACAAAGTTGAGCCCTATTGTCTTAATGGATGTTATACGATGGCCTAATTATGTTATATTATTTACTTATTTATAACACATATAGTGAATTAATTAGTTATTGCTCCCTGAACCGGGAGAAGAAGGCGAAAGCGAGGATACAAAGGGCAAATCCACAGACTCCGTTGAGCCGCAGCCCGTAATCGTGACCCGGGTCTTTGCCGTATAACGTGAGGAAGGCAAAGAGGGCAATACCCAGCGTCTGACCCATTTTCACGAAAAAATACTTGACGGCGAAGAACATACCTTCCCGGTTCTCCCCGGAAACGACCGCATCTTTTTGCGCGATCTCCGCCAGGATGGCATTGGGTAGGATCCCCAGCGAAGCCAGCGGGAAGGCAGCGCCAACCATTAGCGAATATATCTGGACACGCGGGGACGCCGGGAATTTGCCCAGGAAATAAATGGCGACGAAAAGCAGGCTGAGGATCGCAAAGGACAGCAGCACGACCGGCTTTTTTCCCCAATGGGCCGCCAACCAGTTGATCAAAGGGTAGAACAAGAGGGAGGTCAGCACCATGGTAGCCATCAGCGGCCCGCCCTCGGACTCGGGAAGATTCAGCAATACCCTGACAAAGAACAACAGCCCGCTGGAAATGATGCTGAGCGCCATGTAATAGGAAAAATCCGAGATAAGGTAGTATTTGAAATTGGTATTCGCAAAGGTCTGCCGGATGGCAGGCCATACCGGAAGATGGGAGGGCTTGCTGACAGAATATTTTTTTTCGTCGATGGCTGCCACAGGTATCCACATGATCAGCGCCGCCAGCACGCACTGCCCGGCGATCGTCCATTGCA
>PMUF01000340.1 GCA_003167015.1 Chitinophagaceae bacterium
GCAGCCGCCATTCTCGACAGCGGCGGCCTGGTCCATATTTATCATAAAACGATGATGGTCCCCGGCGTGGAGACCATTCCCCCCTTTCTGCATTTTCTCGATGCCTGGTTTGACAAATTCGGCGGTTCCACCGGCAGCTATACCGGCCAGCCCAACCGCATAGCCCTGGCCACAACCAACAGCAGCTATCTGATTGCCCCCTCTGTATGCTATGAGAGCATCTACGGCGAATTTATGTCCCGGTTTACGCACAACGGAGCCAACATCATTGCCATCATCACCAATGCCGCCTGGTGGGGTAATACCCCCGGCCACCTCCAGCTCCTGGACTATGCCCGCCTGCGAGCCATTGAAACAAGACGTTGGGTCGTGCGTAGTGCCAACACCGGTATTTCCTGCGTCATCGATCCCGCCGGCCGGATCACCGAGTCCCGGGCTTATGAAAAAGAAGCCACCATAACAGCGCATGTCCCCCCGGAACAGATGATGACCTTCTATGCCCGGTTCGGAGATGTGATCTCGAAAATCTCTATCCTGTTGACCGCTCTTCTGTTCGCCTGGCATATAATAACCATCATTAAAACGAGGAATAGCCGTGGATAAGATGATTGATATCGGCACCGGACCCGTCGTCGTGCTCCTCCACGGATTCGCCGAAGACGGCACCACCTGGGATAACCTGGCAGGCCCCTTATCCGCTCACTGCCGGCTCATCATCCCCAACCTACCCGCCATCCACTCCATAGAAGACCTCGCAGCCACAATCGCCTCACTCCTCGACCACCTGGGCATCGACAAATGCATCATGATCGGCCATAGCATGGGCGGCTATATCACCCTCGCCTTTGCCGAAAAATACCCCGACCGCCTCACCGCCTTCGGGCTCTTTCATTCCACCGCCTACCCCGATAACGAAGAAAAGAAGGCTGTCCGTCGCAAAAGCATTGAATTCATCCGGAAGAACGGCGCCGATCTGTTTATCCGTCAATCCACACCCGCCCTGTTCGGTCAGTACACCCACCAGCATCATCCTGAATTGATCGATGCCATGATCGACCGGTATATTAATTTCCCCCCGGACACGCTGATAGCCTGGTACCAGGCCATGATCACCCGGCCCGACCGCACAGTCGTACTTCGGGAATTTCACGGTCCCGTCCTTTTTATTATCGGCGAAGAAGATACCATCGTGCCGTTACAGAGTTCACTCGAACAATCTCATCTGCCGGCCATTTCGCATATTCATCTCATAAAAAACACAGGTCATGAGGGCATGCACGAAGCCCCCCAAACCTGCACAGATATTCTAAATGATTTCATAACCTTTGTACAATCAGCATGAACAAGACCATCTTCATCACAGGCGCCACCTCAGGCTTCGGCGAAGCCTGCGCCCGGAAATTTGCCGCCGCCGGCGCCCATCTTATCCTGACCGGCCGCCGCAAAGACAGGCTCGACGCGCTGAAACGCGAGCTCGAAAGCTCTGCCTCCGCCGTGTTATCCAACCCATCCGCCTCCCGCGTCATTCCTGCCCTGCCCGACCACAGCGCTGGCGCTTCTGAGATCGGACGCTCCCGCGTCCTCACCCTCAACTTCGACGTACAAGACCGCACAGCTGTCTTCGCAGCCGTCGACAGCCTCCCCCCCGAATGGCGAAAAATAGATATCCTCATCAATAATGCCGGCCTGGCCCTCGGCAGAGACTATTTCGATGAAGCCAGCCTCGAAGACTGGGAAACCATGATCAATACCAATGTAAAAGGACTGCTGTAT
The DNA here is from genome assembly GCA_003167015.1 of Chitinophagaceae bacterium. Lineage (GTDB taxonomy): Bacteria > Bacteroidota > Bacteroidia > Chitinophagales > Chitinophagaceae > Puia. The sequence goes on from PMUF01000340.1 coordinate 1,774, forward strand.
GTCAGTCGGGCGGTTCTGCCTCTACTCATCCCTTCCGGCGATGGCCATATCATTAACCTCGGCAGCGTAGCCGGCAAGGAAGTCTATGAAAAGGGCAACGTGTATTGCGGCAGTAAATTTGCGGTCGACGCCATCTCCCGGTCGATGCGCATAGATATGCTGCGGCATGGAATCAAAGTAACCGCCATCCATCCCGGCGCCGCCGAGACGGAATTCTCAAAAGTACGCTTCAAAGGCGATGAAGGGCAGGCCAAAAAAATCTATGATGGTTACACTCCCCTCAGCGCCGAAGATGTGGCAGACGCCATATTCTATTGCGCATCGCTGAAGCCGCACGTCTGCATCAATGACCTCGGGGTTACCTGCAAGGCACAGGCCGATGCCATCTACTTTTACAAGGGGTAAGCCGCGGACTTGAACTTCGTTGGAGCTTCGTTCCTTGCTTAGACCTTCGTCGGAGCATCGTTCCTCGCTCCTTCTCGGTCGTATCCTTCGCCTCCGGCTCGGATACGTTCGCAACCTTCGCTCCGCTCGGTTGTCCCGAAGCCGCCAGGGCAAGGGCGGCCACAGGCCGACCGGCCTAAGGCGCCAACGCGATCCTCAACTGTATCCCCCCCTTGGTCGTCACAATCGGCGGTGTAGTCGATATCTTGGGCGTGGTCCGCTGCTCGTCGAAATAGAACTTCAGGTTGATCCTGTTATTCAGCACGTAGTTGATCGACGGATCGATCCTGACCACGGTCTGGCCACCTGTCGGCTGCGAGGTATTCTGACCGATGTAACTGCTGGACATCGCATCGTCCCTATAGCTCACATCCAGCCGCAACGTCAGATCGTTCTGCGCTTTCTTCGCATTGATACTGCCAGGCGGCCCATTGGGCGGAGTCTTCCCATTGCCCGCCACTTTCCAGCCGAAAGGCAACGGCACATTCGACATCTTGATGCCCCAGCCGACATCCAACTCCGTCGACCGGCTCTCACTCATCTGGTAATCTACCAGGCTGAGACTTACTGTCCTTGACCGGCTAAAGCTCAGTTTGCCCTGCATCTGGTTGACAAACCCCATATCGATCCCCAGCAGCGGAGAGAACTGTTCCTGTATCGTGATATTGGGCACCTGGTAATAAGGTACAAAATTCCCCGTCGACGTATCGATAAAGCCTGGCACCCCATACCTCAGCGGGTCACCATAATTCAGATTGGAATTGAAGCTGCCCATACTGAGGCTGCTCGTATACGAATTGGACAGGTTAAAACTGGTAAAGATCTTACTGAACAACGGCAGCTTGTTCAAACCCGAATACGTAATATGCCAGTTCGGCTTCGGCAGATACCCGGAGAAAGGACTGCTCGTCACACCTCCCCCGCTCTCATTCATCAACGGTATCTTGGTGGCATCCGTCTTCGTATAGGCCGCCAGGAAGGCAGGTATCAGCACGTCCTGCGAATACTGGCCATATCCCTGCGCATAGCCGTCCGCCCCGGTTAACCCCCCCGTATATGGATTGATCGAGCCCAGCCGCCTCGAAATTACCGTCCGGTTATCTTCGAACTTGAGGAACGTGCTCGTCACCTGGTCCGGCTGATATTTCTCGAAAAGCGTCTTATAGGATAGATAGCTAATCGTGAAGGTACCGCTCATATACGGGTTCAGCCGGTTGAGACCCGATCCTCCGGACGTATCCTTATCCAATTCGGAATAATTCATCCCGAAGCTTTTATCAACGTTAATGGTTATCCGCAAATTCCTGATAGGCTCGAGGGCGGCCGTTATGTCGATCTTCTGAGCATAGCTGATCAGGTTCTGGTTATTGAAGGTCGTATCCGATGATAGCAGTCCTCTTCGCCCCAGCTTATTGATAAAGTTGGTATCCGGCCGCGACCCGAATACATACTTCCATCCCGGCTGCCGGTCGCGCAAATCCATGCCGAATATCTGCGTGCTGTCCATGAACCCGTAGATATTGCTGGTCGAATTGTCCGTATAGTTGAACGTAATATGCTTTAACGAAGTCAGCAACCTGCCCAGCACTTTGGGTATACCCGTCAGTTGAGGTCCCGTGATCGGAGGTGGTGGCGGCGCCGGCTTTTTATTACGCGACGTATCCGGCTTGCCATTCGCAAAATTCGATGACATCCCCGCATTCAGGTTTTTGAGCACCTTCCATTTATCATACAATTTGCCGAAGTCCAGGTCCGCCAGCAGATTCCGCTGCTGCGTATTCGCTATGCTGTTACCCCAGGTGGGCGCCAGTTGAGATGCCGTCGTCCACGTATAGCTGGCGGAATACCCCGCCTTGATTATCGTCCAGTCCAGCAAAGGTATCTTGCTCGTAGGAGCGAGATACGTCACGTTGACGTTCTGCGTAAACAAGACGGTGCGGCCTCCTTTCAGGAACTGCGTCCATACCTTCCGGCGCATCGATTTATCCAGCCTTCCCGAGTCATTGTCCATCCACGCACTATTCGTAGCCGTATAATCCAGCGTCAGCGATCGTGTGAAATCCCAACGAAGCGTATACAGCCGGTTGAATGTAAAGATATTGTTGAAAGTCTCCGGCAGGATATCCACCGGGCCGCCGATATTGCGCGATCGGTAAGGCGCGAACTGATGCAGGACGTTAGCCTGAAAGCTCAG